>DASZKQ010000056.1:0-3257 GCA_035552835.1 Mycobacterium sp.
GGTCGGAACGACGGCAGCCACGATCATGCTGGCCGTCCCGGCACGCGCCGACGTCGACACCGATTTCGCGAATCAGTTGCACACCTACGGCATCTACGGGCAGCGCGACTACAACGCGTGGCTGGCCAAGATCACCTGTGAACGGCTCGATGACGGGTTGGACAGCAACGCCGAGAAGTCCGCCGTGTTCCTTTCACCCAACCTGCCGCACGGCAGCACCACCGAGCAGACATGGCAGTTCCTCGCCGCGGCGATCAACACCTACTGCGCCGACAGGACTGCGGTCCTGACGTCGGTGGCGGAAACGAACCGATGAGATGAGAGGAAACGCAGATGCCCCGACCAACGCCCGCTCGACGATCGCCT
Organism: Mycobacterium sp.; assembly: GCA_035552835.1. Taxonomy (GTDB): domain Bacteria; phylum Actinomycetota; class Actinomycetes; order Mycobacteriales; family Mycobacteriaceae; genus Mycobacterium. The sequence continues at coordinate 367 of DASZKQ010000056.1, forward strand.
AAGCGTGTGCTTGTCAGAGCCACAGTCACAGTCGCCACAACGGCGGCCGACGCATCCGAATCGGGCGTTTACGCAGGCCAAGAAGCCGTCGTATCACCAGCGGTAGGGAGGGCAGGTTGAGCTCCCCAAGATCGGCGCCTCACGCCGGCGAGCACGGAATCATCATCACGGATGACAAGGAGAACCCCCGATGACCAACGCACTGCCCGAACTCGATCCGTCAAGCACGGCGCTGCTGCTGATGGACTTTCAGCGCGCCATGGTCGGTGCGATCGGCGATGCCGCTGCTGGCCCCGTGGTCGCAAACGCGGTTGCCGCGCTCGAGTGGGCTCGTACCAACAAGATCCACGTCGCACACCTACGAGTGGGCTTCGAGCCGACTGAGGCGGCGGGCATCCCCCACACCAACAAGTTCTTCGCCCCCTTACGCGGCGCGGGCGCGATGCTTCACGGCTCACCTGAAGGCGAGTTCGTCGATTCGGTCAAGCCGGCAGACCACGAACGTGTGTTGAGCAAGACCCGTATCGGCGCATTCAGCACGACCTCGTTGGGACCGTGGCTGGCGGCAGGCAACGTAGAAACGGTAATTCTGGCAGGTATCACGACAAGCGGGGTGGTGCTCTCGACCGTCCGTGAAGCTGCCGACAAAGATCTACGTGTGGTCGTCCTGCGCGACGCCGCTGCCGACCCCGATCCGTTAGTCCACGACGTCCTCGTCGAACGGGTGTTTCCCGCTTCAGCCGACGTCGTGTCAACCGCACAGCTGACAGCTCGACGACCCCGGTGACGCGGGCCCTGCCCCTTTCGCGGCAACGATGGCACGCATTCTCGGTCACTGCGAGTCCTGACTACGCTCGAAGCTCCGAGACCGAACGTACTCGCCGAACCCGGTTCGGCAACAACACATTAAGGGAGCCATACATGGAAATAGGTTTTCACTTCGTCAACTTCGACGTGCCAGGCGGAGTGCAGGCATTGCCGAGCACGCTCGCCGCAGCGGCAAGGGCGGCCGAGCAGGCGGGCGCCTCCTGGTTCACCATGGCCGACCACTTTTTTCAAATGGATAACCTTTGGCCTGCCGAGGCGCCGATGCTCGAGATCTACACCGCCCTGGGATACCTGGCCGGCCAGACGCAGCGGATCAAGCTGGTGGTGCTGGTCAGCGGCGTCAACTACCACCACCCGGGTCTGTTGGCCAAGACGGCGACCACTTTGGACGTGTTATCGGGCGGACGGCTGGTGTTCGGCCTCGGAGCAGCCTGGTATGAGCGCGAATGCGTCGGCCTGGGGGTGCCCTTTCCGCCGCTGTCGGAACGCTACGAGCGGCTGGAAGAGACCCTGCAAATCTGCCGCCAGATGTGGAGTTCGGACAACGGACGTTACGACGGAAAGTACTACCAGCTCGCTGAGACGGTGTGCTCCCCGCAACCGATTCAGCGACCCAACCCGCCGGTCCTGCTCGGCGGTACCGGGGAGCGCAAAACGTTGCGTCTCGTCGCGCAGTACGCCGACTCGTGGAACGGCGCCTTCCAAACCGTCGAAGAAGCAGCCCACAAGATCGACGTGCTCTACCGGCATTGCGACGCGGTCGGCCGCGACCCAGGCGAGATTCAAAAGACCGCATTCATGCTCATCGACCCGATGGCCGACCTCGACGGATTCCTGTGCACCGCAGAGCGATACGCCGCGCTGGGCATCGATCTGATCAACATCATGCCGCCGGAAGACACCACCGACCCGGTGGCATTCGCCAGCCGTCTGGGCGAACTGGTTATACCGCGGGTGGCCCAAATTGGGTGTGGCCCAAAACCGCGCGGTCCGGCGGACCACCTGCACGCGGCATGACGGTCTCGCCAGCGGGTCAGCCGGGTCAGCCGGCACACATCGAAATACGAGGTTGAGAGATGACGATCGAGATAACGGGAGCGCCCCAGCCGCCCGCGTCCGACCCGCCGGACGTATTGCAGCAGGACGGCGTTCAGATGCAGGACCAGGCTTCTGACACGGCGGTTCTGATCACCGTGGCACAGGTGGCCTTCGGCACTGCGGCAGCAACGCGTGCGCGGCGGAAGGACCGTCGGTGGGTTGCGCTACTGAGCCGGATCTTCGTTCCCGCACCGAAGGCATCACGCCCGAAGCGGCGTCCCTACCAACCCCGCATGGCGTATCTGGACCACCCGCGAATGGCACGCGAGATGCAGCGACTGTGAGTCCTTTCGCGGTTAAGTTGGCGGCCGACTGGCGCTGGCGACGGCCGAGGCGAAGCCACACACCGCGCCGGTGAGCAGACGAGAGAAAGGGCCGACGATGCTGAGTGCAACGCTTGAAATGTTGGCGATGCTGCCGGTGGTGTTCGATGTCGCTGGGCACGCGATGGTGTCCCGATGACCACAAACTCGCCCAGCTCGGACGCCGAGCCAGCAAGTAGCACTAACGATCCCGAGGCGCAGGCAACACGCGCGAACGACGGCGAACTGAGCGCAGGATTTGAATCTGAGGCGACGGTTGATGAGGATGCGGACGGACTCGTCACCGACGAGGAATCTGCTGCCGAATTCGACGAGAACCGCGACGATGGCACGTTGCACGCCAAGTATCGTCGGCTCGCCGCCGAACAGGCAGCGTTGCGCCGGCTGGCCACGCTGGTGGCGCGCGGCGTTGAACCTGTGGAGGTATTTGGCGCGGTGGCCGAGGAGATGCGCCGATGCGTGCATGCGGACACTGCAGGATTGTGGCGCTTCGAATCGGATCGCGAGATTATCGTCGTGGCCACCGCCCCCGATCCGGCGGCGCTCGCAAAATGGCCGGTGGGCACGCGAACTCCGGTGGACGGCAACACCATTGCGGCGCTGGTGCAGCACAGCGGCCAGCCCGGACGGATCGACAGCTAC
>DASZKQ010000057.1:0-3765 GCA_035552835.1 Mycobacterium sp.
TTGAATTCCGTCCCGGGAGTCCCCAAAGGCTCCTTCGCGATGGCGCTGAAATTGCATCACTGCGCGGTCGACGGCATGGCCAGCGTGCAGATGATTGCGGCGATGCACGACCTGGCCCCGGATAGCCCACGCCCACCGGCACCCGAGAAACCGTGGCGTCCCGCCCCGCTGCCCACCACCGCAAACCTGCTGTCACGCACGGCAATCAAGGCCGCGCTTTACCCGGTGCGCGCCGGCACAGTCCTTGCCTCGAGCGCCCCCAAGGCGGTACGCGGACTGGCCGGACTGCCCGGCAAGCTGATCAGCGGTGCGTCCAAAATCCCCGAGTTCGCCGCGCCGTCATTTCCACCCAAGACCCGTTTCAACCAAACGGTCTCACCGCACCGGGTTTTCGAGGCCCGGTTCCACGACCTCGCCGACTTCAAGCGGATCAAGGCGCGCGTGCCCGGCTCGACGGTCAACGATGTGGCGCTCGCATATGTCGGCGGCGCCCTTCGCCACTACCTGGCTGACCACGGCGAACTGCCCGACGAGTCGCTCGTTGCGGCCTGCCCGATCTCGCTGCGCGACGCGAGCGCCGACGACGACGACGGCAAAGGGAACATGCTGTTCGGGCGGCTGCAATCGCTCAGCACCGACATCTCCGACCCGCTGGTCCGGCTCGCCACGATCGCTGAGTCGACCGCGGGGAGCCGGTCGGAATCGGGTCAGTCGACCCGGAGCCAGCTGATCGAACTAATCGGGACCGTGCCGACCTCGCTGCTCGGGGTGGCCGCCAAGGCGGCCAGCGTGCTTCCGTTCTCCGGGCCCAATGTCGCCAACACGACCGTGACCAACGTTCCAGGCCCGGGCGAGCCGATCTACTTCCGCGGGGCGCGACTGCTACGCGCCGCCGGTCTCGGACCGCTGATCGGTGGAATGAACCTCATCCATGTCGTCGCCAGCTACAACGGCACGTTGTCGATCAGCGCCACTGCGGATCGTGATGCCCTGCCAGACCCGGCGCACTATGCCGACTGCATGGAGCAGGCCTTCAAGGAGCTGCTCTCCATCGCCGGCTGAGCTGGAATTCGTGGAGCGAGTGACGGGATTCGAACCCGTGTGTACGGCTTTGCAGGCCGCTGCCTAGCCGCTCAGCCACACCCGCACGAGGTCCTACCATTCAGGACGCGCCGTCGGCGGGCCACCGTTTTGCTCGACGCGATCGTTACTGCGGTTGTTCTGCGCCGAAGACGGCCATCACCTGGTCGCGAAGCCCCTTGGTCGCGGCGTCGAGCACGATCTCGCTAGCCCGCCGGACGACGAACGCGGGCACCGGTCCCGCCGGCTCGACGGTGATGTCGAAGCGCACCCTGGTCCGGTCGGCGCCGACGGGCTGCAGGTTGTATTCGACGTGCTGTCCGCGCTGCTGAAAAGTGTCGCCGGCATCCCAGACCACCCAGTTGGGGCCCCAGTGGTATTCCAGGAGTTCGTTGTCGACGAGTCCGAAAATCTTGATGGTGGCCTTCACATGATGTGGCCGGCCGTCGGAGTACCAGTCCAGCACTTGAATTCGCTTGTGCACCGGCGACCATGACGACAGCGACCCGACGTCAGCCAACGCCTCCAGGATCACTCCTGACGGCGCGTCGATGACAATCTCTCGTGATGCTTGCACGGCCACTACTGACCAAGCTAGCAAGCCGGCCCCGGAACGGGGTTGTTTATCAGGGGCTTGATTACCAGCCGATTTCGTCGAGCGGGGTGGTTGCCTGCGGTATCGGCCCGACCGGCGCGGACGGTGTGCGGGAGAATCGGGGAGCCGGCGCGGCTTGGTCGACGCCGCCGGCGTTGACCACGGTCGCGCGCGCGTTCAGGTGCGGATCGGTGGCGGCTTCGCTCCACGTCAACACCGGCGTGACGCACGCGTCGGTGCCGTCGAAGATCTCGGTCCACTCGTCGCGGGTCTTGCTGGCGAACCGCTGCGTGAAAACATCGAACATCGTTGGGAACGAACCGATTTCGAACTGGCCCGGCACCTCGTCGGCCGATAGTCCCAGTCCGGCCAGCAACGCCGCGAAAAATTGCGGCTCGATGGCACCCACCGCCATGTACTTGCCGTCGGCGGTCTCATAGCAGCGATAGAACGGCGCACCGCCGTCCAGCAGAAACGATTCGCGCTTATCACGCAGGGAGCCGGTTGATTTCATCGTCCACATCATCTGCGCGAGCACGCTCACCCCGTCGACCATTGCGGCGTCGATCACCTGACCGCTGCCTGATCGTTCACGCTCGTAGAGGGCGGCCACGATGCCCAGCACCACGAACATCGAGCCACCACCGAAATCGGCAACCAGATTCAGCGGCGGCATCGGCGGCCGGTCGCGGTAACCCAGCGCCGACAACGCACCGGTCTGAGACAGGTAGTTGATGTCGTGGCCAGCCGTGCTGGCCCGTGGCCCGTCCTGTCCCCAGCCGGTGATGCGCGCGAAGATCAGTCGTGGATTGACCGCCGCGCAGTCCGCCGGACCGATACCGAGGCGCTCGCAGGTGCCGGGGCGAAAGCAGTCCAGCAGCACGTCGGCCTGGGTGGCCAGGCCCAGCAGCTGTCGCGGATCGGCTTTGACGTCCAGATCCACGATCCGCTTCCCGCGGTGCAGCAGGTCGAGATTCTCAGCCGGCATGATCAGTCCGCCGGGACGGCGGACCCGCACCACATCGGCGCCCAGATCCGCGAGCATCATCGCCGCGTGCGGGCCCGGCCCGATGCCGCCGAGTTCGATCACCCGCACCCCGTCTAGAGGTCCGCGGGCGGTCATGGTGGCTACTGCCCTTTCTTCAGTTTCAGCACCCGGTCCCGCAGGCCTTTGGTGCCGGTGTCGATCGTTCCCTTGACGGCACGCTTGAGCACGAAACCGGGTAACGGCACCACGGGGTCGACGCTGATCTCGAAGACCACCTTGGTCTTGTCGCCGTCCGGCGTCAGCGTGTACGACGCATCCTGCGAGCGCTGCTGCCCGGAGCTGACCAGCGTCCAACTGACCTTGTTCTTGGTCCAGGTGTAGGCGACCACTTGTTCATCGGTGATGCCTGCGGCTTTCACCTTCATTTTCACTTTGAGCGGCCGCCCGTCCTTGTCCTTCTCGAGAACTTCGGCGCTCTGATGAGGCGGCGACCACTCGGTGACCGAGTCCAGATCGCCGATGACGTCCAGGATCTCTTTTGGGCTGGCCTCGATGACGATTTCGCGGGTTTCGTTGATTGCCATGTCCGGACGATAGCGAGACGACGCTCCGCGGACGGCGTTTTCGACTGCAGACGCGTACCGTCGACCTCGTGACTGAGCTGGCCGACTCGCTTTACACCGTCGGTGACTACCTGCTGGACCGCCTGGCCGAACTCGGCGTCACCGAAGTATTCGGGGTACCCGGCGACTACAACTTGGAGTTCCTCGACCATATCGTCGCGCACTCGCAGCTGCGCTGGGTCGGCAACGCCAACGAGCTCAACGCCGGCTACGCCGCCGACGGTTACGGCCGCCTGCGCGGGTTGTCCGCTGTGGTAACCACATTCGGAGTCGGCGAGCTGTCGGCCGCCAACGCGATCGCGGGCAGCTACGCCGAGCACGTACCCGTGGTACACATCGTCGGCGGGCCGTCGAAGGACGCGCAGGGCACGCGCCGGGCCCTGCACCACTCGTTGGGCGACGGCGACTTCGAGCACTTCCTTCGAATCAGTCGCGAAATCACCTGTGCGCAAGCAAATCTCATGCCCGCTACGGCCACC
>DASZKQ010000058.1:0-9410 GCA_035552835.1 Mycobacterium sp.
CTGTCGGTCGGCATCGAAGACCTCGCCGACCTGCTGGCCGATCTCGAGCAGGCTCTGGGCTAGTGGCGATCGCGAGCGCGGCGCTGCCGGGCGAAGCGGGTCGCCACCATCTCGGCTAGGCGTGGTAGGGCTCCGCGCTGACCAGCGTGACCTCGACGGTGTTGCCGTTGGGCACAACGTAGCTGCGGGTCTCGCCCACCTTGGCGTCGATCAGGGCGCCACCCAGCGGTGAGTGCGGCGAGTACACCTCGAGCTTGCCGTCGTTGACGCCCTCCTGGCGGGTCGCGATGAGGAACGTCTCGCTGTCGGACTTGTCGCCGTCGTAATAGACCTTGACGACCGAACCGGGCAGCGCGACGCCGGACTGCTTCGGTGCCTCACCGACCTTCGCGTTGTTGAGCAGGTCTTGCAGCTGACGAATGCGGGCCTCCTGCTGGCCCTGCTCCTCGCGGGCGGCGTGGTACCCGCCGTTCTCGCGGAGGTCACCCTCCTCGCGGCGGTCGTTGATCTCCGCGGCGATGACTGGACGGTTCGCGATCAACTGATCGAGCTCAGTCTTGAGTCGGTCATGTGATTCTTGGGTCAACCAGGTCACCTGAATGTCCGTCATCTCGTGGTGCTCCTTGTGGTGTCGGTTCCGCGGCATCCGCGTTCGCAGGTTGTCCGTCTTGCTGCCGGGCGGTTCCACCGCGTGTACTGCCGACCCCAGTAGTCGGGTGTACCCCCTGCGCGGCCCATACGGCCGCTAATGCAGCAATACACGGTCCCAGCCGGAACCGTGCATCCGAACAGCTTACCACCGTCGCTGCCGGTGCCGAGAACCTTTTCGCAGTTGGGTGTTTGCCCGGGGTGGCGAGAAGCGCGTGCGGTCACGGCGCACGCAGGTAGCCCGGCACGTCGGTGCCGCAGCCGTAGACGTCGCCCATCACCGGCGGTTGGGAGGACTTGACGATCGTCGTAACCTGGACCGTTGCTTCGGATGCTGGGGGAACCAGCACCTCACGTCGGCCCGTCTCACTGCCGTCTTTCGCGCGCACCCGCACGATGCAGTCGACTGGCGCCGACGGGTCCGATCGCGTCACGCTGATCGTTACCGATACCGTCTCCTGGTCGATCAGCCGATACCCGGCCAGCGTGCCGACGACTTCGCTGCGACCCAACCGTTGATAACCGATGACGGCGATCACGATTCCGGCGACGACACCCGCCCCAGCCAGCGCAAGGACGACCCGCCGCCGCGACGCGCGGGGCATTTGGCCATGCCCGTAGCGGGTGCGCGGCGGCTGCAGGGAACCTTTGGTCATGTGTCTCGCGGTACGTGCCGGGTAATCAGGTTTCAGGCCCCGGTATCCGGGATGAAACTATTAGGACTGGAACTATAGGGCCGAACAGGCCAAGGTCTCCAGACCAGGTCCAGAAACAAGAACAGCACGCAGAACAGGGAGCACGTGAGCGAACTGCGGTTGATGGCGGTGCACGCCCACCCGGACGACGAGTCCAGTAAGGGCGCTGCCACCCTCGCCCGCTACGCCGACGAGGGACACCGGGTACTGGTGGTGACCCTGACCGGAGGCGAACGCGGCGACATCCTCAACCCGGCGATGGACCTACCCGAAGTGCACGGACGCATCGCCGATATCCGCCGCGACGAGATGGCCAAGGCGGCCGAAATCCTCGGCGTCGAACACACCTGGCTGGGCTTCGTCGACTCCGGCCTGCCCAAGGGCGACCCGCCGCCGCCGCTGCCCCAGGACTGTTTCGCGCTGACCCCGCTGGAGGTGTCCACCGAGGCGCTGGTGCGGGTGGTGCGCGAGTTCCGCCCGCATGTGATGACGACCTACGACGAGAACGGCGGCTACCCGCACCCCGACCACATCCGCTGCCATCAGGTCTCGGTCGCCGCATACGAAGCGGCCGGTGACTATCGGCGGTTTCCGGACGCAGGCCCGGTGTGGACGGTGCCCAAGCTGTATTACAACCACGGATTCCTGCGCCAGCGGATGCAGATGCTGCAAGACGAATTCGCCAAGCACGGCCAGACCGGGCCGTTCGAGAAGTGGCTGAAGCATTGGGATCCCGCGCACGACGTCCACGCCGACCGGGTGACCACCCGCATCGAGTGCTCGGCGTATTTCAGTCAACGTGACGACGCGCTGCGTGCCCACGCCACCCAGATCGACCCGAAAGGGGATTTCTTCGCGGCCCCGATCGCATGGCAGCAGCGGCTATGGCCCACCGAAGAGTTCGAGCTGGCGCGCTCACGTGTTCCGGTGCGACTTCCCGAAAACGATCTGCTGGCCGGAATCGAGGCGGAGCAGTGAACCCGGTTGCGGTTGCCGCGATCCGGGTGCTCGCCGACTTGCAGGCCGACGGAGCGCCGCACAACAGCGGACCGGATTTCGGCAAAGCCAGCCCGTTCGGGTTGCTGGTTGTGGTGCTGCTGTTGATCAGCCTGCTGTTTTTGGTGCGCTCGATGAACCGGCACCTGCGCAAACTGCCGGAGTCCTTCGACCCGCAGAACCCCGGCCCGGATCAAGCCGTCGACGACGGGACGATCGGCGCCGACAAGCCGACACCGGGCCACGCCGATGAACGCTTCCCCCATGAGCCCAGCGGGTAACCTGCTCGCCGGGGCCGCCAGCCCCTACCTTCGCCAGCACGCGGACAACCCGGTGCATTGGCAGCAATGGTCGCCGCGGGCGCTGGCCGAGGCCGCCGAACGCGATGTGCCGATCCTGCTTTCGGTCGGCTACGCCGCATGCCACTGGTGTCACGTCATGGCGCACGAGTCGTTCGAGGACGACGAGGTGGCCGCCGCGATGAACGCGGGGTTCGTTTGCGTCAAGGTCGACCGTGAGGAGCGGCCCGACATCGACGCGGTCTACATGAATGCCACCGTTGCGCTCACCGGGCAGGGTGGCTGGCCCATGACATGTTTCCTGACTCCCGACGGTCGGCCCTTCTTCTGCGGCACCTACTATCCCAAAGCCGCGTTCCTGCAGCTGCTTTCGGCGGTGGACAGTACCTGGCGCGATCGTCGCGACGAGGTCGAGCAGGCCTCCGATCACATCGCAGGCGAATTGCAGTCAATGGCTGGGGGATTGCCTGGTGGCGGCCCGGAAGTGGCGGCGTTGCTGTGTGACGACGCCGTCGCCGCCATTCTGCGTGACGAGGACACCGCGCGCGGCGGTTTCGGCGGGGCACCGAAATTCCCGCCGTCGGCGCTGATCGAGGCGCTGCTGCGAAGCTACGAACGGACCGGCTCGTCGCGCGCGCTGGATGCGGTTCGCCGTACCGGCACCGCGATGGCTCGTGGCGGAATCTACGACCAGCTGGCCGGTGGGTTCGCCCGCTACAGTGTCGATAACGCCTGGGTGGTACCGCATTTCGAGAAGATGCTGTACGACAACGCGCTACTGCTGCGCGGCTATGCGCACTGGGCCCGCCGCACCGGGGACGAGTTAGCGCGCCGGGTCGCCGGGGAGACCGCACTTTTCCTGCTCGGCGAGTTGGCTCAAGCCCACATGTTCACCTCGTCGCTGGACGCCGACGCCGACGGCCGGGAAGGTTCGACTTACGTCTGGACGCCTACGCAACTGACCGACGTGCTAGGCAGCGACGACGGCCCTTGGGCAGCTTCGGTTTTCGGAGTCACTGCGACGGGTAACTTCGAGGCCGGCGCGTCGGTCCTGCAGTTGCCCAGCGATCCGGATGACCCCGGCCGTTTCGAACGCGTCCGGACTGCGTTGCTGGCCGCCCGGCTCACCCGGCCGCAGCCGGGTCGCGACGACAAGGTCGTCACCGCATGGAACGGACTGGCCATCACCGCGCTGGCCGAGGCGAGTGTGGCGTTGGGCGCGCCGACGTTGGCCGACGCCGCCGCGCGCTGCGCGACCGCGCTAGTGGAGCTGCACCTGGTGGATGGCCGGCTGCGGCGGGCCAGCCTGGGCGGGCTGGTCGGCGAGAGCGCGGCGATTCTGGAAGACCACGCCATGCTGGCCACCGGGCTGCTGACGCTCTACCAGTTGACCACCGACGACGGCTGGTTGATGACGGCCATCGACCTGCTCGATATTGTGTTGGCGCACTTCGCCGATCCGGACCGGCCTGGCCGCTGGTTCGACAGCGCCGACGATGCCGAGCGGCTGCTGTTGCGGCCCGCTGACCCGCTGGACGGGGCTACGCCGTCGGGCGCATCCTCGATCGCCGAGGCGCTGCTGACCGCAGCGCATCTGGTCGACGCGAAACGCGCCGACCGCTACCGGCAGGCGGCGGCTGACACGCTGCAGGCGCACTCCCCGCTGCTGGCCCGGGCGCCGCGCTCGGCCGGACATTGGCTGGCGGTCGCCGAATCCGCGGTGCGCGGGCCGTTGCAGATCGCGGTGGCCTGTGACCCGTTGGAATCGTCGCTGCTGGCCGACGCGCGCAGACTCGCGCCCGGCGGGGCGATCGTCGTCGGCGGCGCGGCGGCGTCATCGGAGCTGCTGGTCGGCCGCGACCGGGTGGCCGGTGCTGACGCGGCGTATCTCTGCCGCGGGCGGGTATGCGACATGCCCGTCACCACGGCCGAGGATCTGTCGGCGGCGCTGACTACGCCACGGTAGCGTTGCCAGTCATGCCGAGCCCCGCACAGATCGCCGAAACCGTCAACCGCTACATCAGCTTGCTGGCCAAGGGCAGCGCTGACGATTTGGTCGAGTTGTTCGCCGACGACGCCACCGTCGAGGACCCAGTGGGCGGCGAGGTGCACATCGGGAGGCAAGCGATCCGCGGCTTCTATTCGTCCATCGACAACCTGGAACGGGAGTGCGAGCTGGTGACATTGCGGGTGGCCGGTAACGAGGCGGCTTTCCAGTTCCAGTTGACCGTGAAGGCCGGCGACAGCGGGATGCTGATCGAGCCGATCGACGTGATGGTGTTCGGCGACGACGGCAAGGTGACCGCGATGAAGGCCTACTGGTCAGCTGACAACGTCACGCAGGCTTAGCGCCGTCGATCACGCGGGGTGGCCGACGTAGAACACCGCGAGCCACACGGCGATGTACTGGCAGATCGCGGCCACCGCGGTGCAGGCGTGGAAGAACTCGTGATAGCCGAACGTGCTCGGCCACGGGTCGGGCCAACGCAGCCCGTAGAGAATGCCACCGATGCTGTACAGGGCGCCGCCGACAACCAGGAGCACCATCGCGGCCACGCCGGCGATGTGCATGATCATCGCGACGTAAAACGCGGCGACCCAGCCGAGCAGCAGGTAAAGCGGTACACCGACCCAGCGTGGCGCGCTCGGCCAGCACATCTTGAGCAACACCCCGGCGATCGCACCGCCCCACACGATGCTCAAGACCAGCATCCCCGCGCCGTGCGGCATCGCCAACAGCGCGAACGGCGTGTAGGTGCCGGCGATCAACACGAAAATCATCGAATGGTCGAGCCGCCTCATCCAGGTGCGGACCTTCGCCGATTTCCAGGTCACTCGGTGATAGACGGCGCTGACGGTGAACATCCCCACCACGGCGCCGGTATAGGCGAACGTTGCCAAACCGGCTTTGAGTCCGGCCAGCGGCCAGGACACCGATATCAGCGAAGCGCCGGCGGCGACCGCGACGACGGCCGACACCAAATGGATCCAGCCGCGTGCCCGCGGCTTGGTCACCACGTCGGTAGCAGCCTGCAGGACCTGACCAGCGACTTCCTCGACAGAGTTGGCCGGCCCGGAAGTGCCGTGCTCGGCGACCATGTGGGTCTCGCGGTTCAATATTCCTCCCTGATCCCTCGCTGCGTTTACGGCCGGATCGCCGGTAAGCGCTATCGCCCACAGTAATCTGGATCGCTGTGGAGATCATCCCGCCGCGCCTAAAGGAACCGCTCTATCGGCTCTACGAGTTGCGGCTACGGCAAGGCCTGGCCGCAGCCAAACCCGCGCTGCCGCGTCACATCGCGGTGCTGTGCGACGGCAACCGGCGGTGGGCACGTGACGCCGGATACGACGACGTCAGTTACGGCTATCGGATGGGCGCGGCCAAGATCGCCGAAATGCTGCGCTGGTGCCAAGAAGCCGGCATCGAAATGGCGACCGTCTATTTGCTTTCCACCGAAAACCTGCGACGCGATCCCGCCGAATTGGCCGCGCTTATCGAGATCATCACCGATGTCGTCGAGGAGATCTGCGCGCCAGCAAACCGATGGAGTGTGCGCACTGTCGGGGATCTGGAGTTGATCGGCGAGGAGCCCGCACGACGACTGCGAGACGCCGTCGAGGGTACCGCATCCAACGCAAACGCCGGCTTTCACGTCAACGTCGCCGTCGGGTATGGCGGGCGCCAGGAAATCGCCGACGCCGTCCGCGCATTGTTGAGCAAGGAGATCGCCAACGGAGCCAGCGGCGAGGAACTCGCCGACGCCGTCACCGTCGACGCGATCTCGGAGAACCTGTACACCTCCGGGCAACCGGATCCCGACCTGGTCATCCGGACGTCGGGGGAGCAGCGACTATCCGGCTTCCTGCTATGGCAAAGCGCCTACTCGGAGATGTGGTTCACCGAAGCGCACTGGCCCGCATTCCGCCGGGTCGACTTCTTGCGCGCATTGCGCGATTACAGCTTGCGCCACCGCCGCTACGGCATCTGACGGCGTGCCACACTGAGAGCATGGCTGCGCTATCGGCGTTGGTGTTCTCGCTGAGCTGGTGGCTGGGGCTGTATCTGTTGGCCCGTGACCCGCGCAAGCCGGTGCTCGCGTTCTCGGCGATTGGCCTGTGCAGCTTTGCGACGGCGGTGGCGCTGGATGCGGTGCGGCTCATCACGCATTCCGCACTGCTCGGCCACGTGGAGATCTACCTGGTTGCATTCCCCGGCGTGGCCTGGTTCGCGGTGCTTGTCGAGCTGGCAAGGCCGTGCGACGGCGGGCGTGCACATACCCGTGAGGTCTTGCTGGTCAGTGGTGTCGGCGCGCTGACATTGGTCGGCGCAACGCTGGCCGGCAGCGTGAGCGGACCGCTGCGGCTCGGCCACGTGGTGATGTGCGTGGTGATCTCGGTGTCCACGCTGGGCGCAATGATCGCCGCGCTGAGGCATCGGGCGCAGAAGATCCCGGTGGTCGGGCTAGTCATCACGGCGACGATGTTCTTTGCTCTGGCCAATGCCATCTTGATCATTCCGCTGGGCGTGGTGCCCAGCTGGCTGGCGTTGGCTTCGACGGGTTGCGACGTGTTGGGCCTGGGTTTGGCGGTGGCGCTGTGGGACGCGTTCGACGAGGGTCAGGCGCTGCGCGCCGACATGCTGCGCTCATTCACCGGCGCCGGCGCGGTCGTCTTGCTGCTCGGCGGACAGATGCTGATCGGCATCGCGTTGATCCGCCAGCAGACCACGGCGCAGATCGCGCTGACGGTGTTGCTGTTCACCAGCTTGGCGATCGTGACCTCGGTGCAGGTGCTGGCCGACCCGTTGGCCGGGCTGCTGGACCGGCTGGTGTTCTCGCGATCCCCGATGCTGCGGGCAGATCGGGAAACGTTGCGGCGCACCCAATCCGCGCTACCGCTGCGGTCGGTCGATCCGCTCGACGACTTCGACGATGACACCTTCGCCCGGCTCACCCGCCGGGCGCTGGGCCACTACGGTGACCTATCCAAGCTGGTCGCCAGCCCGCTGACCGCGTTGCCGGCCATCGACGAGCGGCTGGCCGCCCGCGGAGCGCCCGACCAGCCGCTGGAGCGGGCCGTCGAGCTCAAAGCTCTGCTGGCCGACCGCGTCGCGCGGCTCAAACCGCGCGACGGCGGCGACTTTGGCACCACCGAGCAATGGCGCTACTACAACGCGCTGTATTTCCCCTACGTGGTGGGTGTGCGCGCTTACGCGCAGAATGCCACCGCCGCCGGCCTCGACCCGACCGCCCGGCAGGCCTGGCAGTGGTTCGTCACCGAGGTGCCGCAGCGCTCGCTGCACAACTGGCAGAACGCCGCGGCCCGACTCATCGCCGCCGATCTGCGTGGCCGGGTGGCCGTCTCCAGCGAGCCGTAAATCCTCCAGTTAGCTCGGCGACGATGCGGGCCGGAACGGCCCGCTGAGGAGGCGGGCAATAAGACTTAGCTCGGGTAGCCAAGGAATACGTGGCCCAGATCACTCGGTTGACCTGCGTATGGCAGTGCCTGGCAGTGTCACGCGTCGATCTGGCAGTCCCAGAACGGCAGGCTCAGATGTAGTTCGACCTGACACCGCAAGGAGTTGTGACATGACTGCTGTTACTGGACTGGCGCCCCAACCCCTCGCCGACTCGACCGACTCGTTGTTGCGGTTTGCCATGCGGCTCGACGCAACTGTGACCGGTTTCGCCGGCCTGATGATTGCCGCGGCCGCCGATCCGCTCTCTTCGCTGACCGGACTGAGCTCCATCGCCGAATACGGCCTCGGCGCGTTCTTCGTGCTCTACGGGCTGGTGGTGTTCGTCCTCGCCGCAGCACCCGATGTGCGCCGCGCCGGAATCGGCCTCGTGATCGCCAACGTCGTCTTCACTGTGGCGGCGGTCGTCGTGGTGGCCGCCGATGCGCTGCCGCTGACCTCGACGGGCATCGCCGCCTCGCTGGCCAGCGGTGTTTACACAGCGCTGATCGGCTACCTGCAATACCTCGGAGTGCGCCGGCTGCCGGCGTGACTCCCGTCCCGCCGGTGCGGGGCGCCGCCGTCAGAGGTTGCGGTGTGCGCCTCCGCATCGGCTTGTTCTTACTGGGCCAGTTGCCGCGGTAATTCCACCACCCGCGCACGCATGGCATCGGCGACGTAGACGTCGCCCTCCGCATCCACCGCCACGCCTTCCGGGGAGTTGAGGCCGCTGAACGGCAGCGCGGTCTGGCGGGCCGGCCCCGCAGGCAGCTTCAGCACCTGTCTGCTGTTGGAATCGGTGACGTAGATGCTGCCGTTGGCTCCCACCGCTACGCCATACGGCTGGTCCAGGCCGGTGAAGGGCAGCACGGTCTGGAAGGTAGATCCCGAAGCCAGCCTCACTACCCTGTTGTCATAGAGCTGGGTGTCGGTGACGTAGACATCGCCCGCCGGGTCGACCGCCACACCTTGCGGGAACTCGAGCCCGGTGAACGGCAGCACAGTCTGGTTGGTCGATCCCGCCGCTAATCTCACTACTTGCTGTTTGTGGCGGTCGGCGACGTAGACATTGCCGTCTGCGTCGACTGTCACGGCTCGTGGGTCTGCCAGGCCGTTGAACGGCAGCTCGGTTTGGCTGGTCGACCCGGCTGGTAGCTTCACCACCTTGCCCACGCCGGGGAAGCCGTCGGTGAAGTAGCTGACATAGACGGTGTCCTTGTCGTCCACCGCCACACCGGTCACGTTCTGCAGGCCGGTGAACGGCAGTACGGTCTGGCTGTCAGACCCCGCCGTCAGCTTCAGCACCCTGCGGTTACC
>DASZKQ010000059.1:0-34600 GCA_035552835.1 Mycobacterium sp.
CGGCGCCGTCCGTGGATCGGACGCCGACGGTAATCCCGGACCGCCGCCGGCGTTGAACGCCACGCTGGAGTTCGACGTCCATGCCGGCTCGATCGTGGCGCGGCACTGGCCCAGGCATCCACTGTGTTCATGTTGACAGCGCTTGTTTTCAGATCGATGCGGGGAAGCGCCGATCGTCATGGATGATGGTTTACGTGACGGACATTAAACGTAAGGGCGCTGCGCGCAACGCGAAGCTGGCCGGATTGTCGGTCGGTATCGCGGGTCGGACAGCGCTCGGGTTCGGCAAACGGCTCGCCGGCAGGTCGCAGGACGAGGTCAATGCCGAACTGATGGAGAAGGCCGCCCATCAACTCTTTACCGTGCTGGGCGAGCTCAAGGGCGGCGCGATGAAGGTCGGCCAGGCGTTGTCGGTGATGGAGGCCGCGATCCCAGAGGAGTTCGGCGAGCCGTACCGCGAAGCGCTGACCAAACTCCAAAAGGACGCGCCGCCGCTGCCCGCGCCGAAGGTGCACCGGGTGCTTGACGCGCAGCTGGGCACCAAGTGGCGCCAACGCTTCTCCGACTTCAACGACACGCCGGTGGCATCGGCCAGCATCGGGCAGGTCCACAAAGCGGTGTGGTCGGACGGGCGCGAGGTTGCCGTCAAAATCCAGTACCCGGGGGCAGACGAGGCGTTACGCGCCGACCTGAAGACATTGCGGCGCATGGTCGGGGTCGTCAAACAGCTCGCGCCCGGCGTGGACGTCCAAGGCATCGTTGACGAGCTGATCGAACGCACCGAGATGGAACTCGACTACCGGCTGGAGGCCGACAACCAGCGGGCCTTCGCCAAGGCATATGACGGCCACCCGCACTTCCTGGTGCCGCACATCGTGGCCAGCGCCCCCAAGGTCGTGGTTCAGGAGTGGATCGAGGGCGTGGCGATGTCGGAAATCATCCGCAACGGCAGCGTCGAACAACGCGACCTGATGGGCACCCGGCTTGCCGAGTTCATCTTCGACGGGCCACGCCGGCTGGAAATGATCCACGGCGACGCCCATCCCGGCAACTTCATGCTGCTGTCCGACGGGCGGATGGGCGTCATCGACTTTGGTGCCGTCGCTCCGCTGCCTGGCGGGTTCCCGGTCGAACTTGGTATGACGATCCGACTGGCACGAGACAAGAAATACGACTTGGTGCTGGCGACGATGGAAAAAGGCGGTTTCATCCAGAAGGGCCAGCAGGTGTCGGTGCGCGACATCGACGAGATGCTGCGCCAGTACGTCGAGCCGGTCGAAGGCGAGGTGTTTCACTACACTCGCAAATGGTTGCAACGCATGACCTACCGTCAGCTCGACCGGTCGGTGTCGCAAATCAAAACGGCCCGGCAGATGGATCTGCCGCCAAAGCTGGCCATCCCGATGCGAGTGCTCGCCTCGGCGATGGCCATCATGTGCCAGCTCGATGCGCACGTGCCGACCAAGGCGCTTTCGGAAGAGCTGGTCCCCGGCTTTGCCGAACCCGAAGCGCTTGTCGGCTGAGCGCCACGAGAGTGCAACCACCGAAGCTGCAACTCGAAAAATGTGTCGGTAGTTGCACTTTCGCGCCTAAGCGGCCACCGAATCCTTGCGCGGACGTCCGCGCGGTCGCTTGCGGTTCACGATGCAGCCACGGTCGAGGATCTCCCCACCCCACACACCCCACGGCTCTGCGCGTTGCAATGCCGCGGCCAGGCACTGGCTTCGAATCGGGCACTCGGCGCATAACGCCTTGGCGCGCTCTAGATCAGACGGGCTGTCAGCGAACCACAGGTCGGGGTCGCCGATGTGACAAGGCAACTCCGGCTGCTGCTCGTCGGGGACTGTCGGGGTCGACATGTCCGGTTCACCTGCTTCCTGGTCTAGCGGCGGTCTTGCGGAGATCCGGACCAGGTGATGGGCTGTCGACCCAAAAACTGTGGCCACGGATCCTTTCGACTTCGGGTCCGTGGCCATTTGGCGAGATAGTGGGCCGTTACCTAGGTAGAGCCCCGATCCACGGACACTTCGGTCGCGGCGGCGGCAGGGCGCTTGCGCGCCGCGACCAAGGCGGCCGCCGCGGCGGCATGGGCAGCATGGCGGGAGCCAGCGTTGCCAGCCGACACGACCGGGCATACACCGAACGCGTTCATGGTGATCATCGTGGCTCCCTCCTCTCGTCTAGTAGCTACCGCCGGGCGCGAAGATTGCGGTTCGAGGTTAAATCTTAACAGCCTGGCCCGGCAACCGATTTTCTGACCTGGGGTTTTGGTGGCGCATGTTTAGCCGCGGCTGCGGACCAGCTCCAACACGTCCGGACCGAACTGCTCCAGCTTGCGGGCGCCAATACCCGGAATCGCGACCAACGCGGCGTCGTCGGCGGGCAGTAGCTCGGCGATCGCGATCAGTGTGTTATCGGTGAACACAACATATGCGGGCACCTTCATCTCCTTGGCGGTGCGCAGCCGCCATTCCTTCAGCTGTAGCAACAGCTCGTCGTCGATATCTGCCGCGCACGTTTCGCAGCGCCGCAGCATGATCGCCGCCGGTGTGGTCAGCTGGTTGTTGCAGATCCGGCACCGCTGTGAGGGACCAGTGGCGCCACGATTACGGCGGGGCCGGCTCGCAGTGGTATCGGGCTGAGTCTGCGGCGAAAGGCCGTTGAGGAACCGCGACGGCTTGCGACTCTGCCGCCCACCTGGGTTCCGGGATAACGACCAGCTGAGCGCCAAATGCATTCGGGCCCTGGTGATTCCGACGTAGAGCAGGCGACGCTCTTCTTCGACGGCTTCGCTCTCGGCGCCGTGGGTTAATGCATGCGAGATGGGCAGGGTGCCATCGGTCAATCCGACCAGGAACACCGCATCCCACTCCAGCCCTTTGGCGGCGTGCAGCGAGGCCAACGTGACACCCTGCACCACCGGCGGGTGGCGCGCGTCGGCGCGGGTCCGCAGCTCGGCCAGCAGATCGGGCAGGTCCAACTGCGGGCGGTGCGCCACCTCTTCGTCGACCAGCTCGGCCAACGCGGAAAGCGCCTCCCAGCGCTCCCGGGCCCGGGTTCCCGTCGGCGGTTCGGCGGTCAAACCGAGCGGTTCGAGCAGCCCGCGCACGATGTCCGGCAGCGGGTCGCCGCCATCGGACAGGGTGCCTTCCGCGTCAGCGCCGCGGTTGGCCGCCCGCTGTAAAACCAGCAGGGCCTGACGGATCTCTTGGCGGCTGAAGAAGCCCTCACCGCCGCGGACCTGATAGGCAATGCCGGCTTCGGTCAACGCCTCTTCGTAGACCTCGGACTGCGCGTTGATCCGGTACAGCACCGCGATCTCGGCCGGCGGCGTGCCGGACTCGACGAGCCGTGAGATCGACGCGGCCACCGCGGCGGCTTCGGCGACTTCGTCGGGATGTTCACTAAACGTCGGAACCGGCCCCGGGTCACGCTGACCGACCAGGTGCAGCTTGCTGCCCGCCACCCGGCCGCGGGCGGCGGCGATCACCCGGTTGGCCAGCGACACCACCTGCGGTGTCGACCGGTAGTCCCGTTCGAGGCGCACCACCGTCGCCTCGGGAAACCGTCGCGAGAAGTCCAACAGGTAACGCGGTGAGGCCCCGGTGAACGAATAGATGGTTTGGTTGGCATCGCCGACGACGGTCAGGTCGTCGCGATCCCCCAGCCACGCCGATAGCACCCGCTGCTGCAGCGGAGTCACGTCCTGGTATTCGTCGACCACGAAGCAGCGGTAGCGGTCCCGGAACTCTTCGGCGATCGCGGCGTCGTCCTCGATCGCCGCCGCGGTGTGCAGCAACAGGTCGTCGAAGTCAAGCAGCGCGACGTCGTCACCGCGGGATTTGAGCGACTCGTAGGCCGTATACACCGCAGCGACCCGCGCGGCGTCCAGCGGAATGTCGCGACCGGCGGCAGCAACCGCGTCCGGATACTGCTCGGGGGAGATCAGCGACGCCTTGGCCCACTCGATTTCGCCGGCCACGTCGCGGACGTCGTCGGTGCTCAGCTGCAACCGGGCGCTGCTCGCGCCGCGGGCGACGACGGCGAACTTGCTGTCCAGCACCTGCCAGCCGGTGTCACCGACGACTCGCGGCCAGAAATACCGCAGCTGCCGGTGCGCCGCTGCGTGAAAGGTCAACGCCTGCACCGCGCCGACGCCGGTCTGCGCCGCGGCACCCAATGCCCGCAACCGGGACCGCATTTGGCCGGCTGCACGCTGGGTGAATGTCACGGCCAACACCTGACCCGCGGCCACGTGGCCGGTGGCGACAAGCTGGGCGATGCGGTGGGTGATCGTCCGGGTCTTCCCGGTTCCTGCCCCGGCCAGCACGCAGACCGGTCCGCGCGGCGCCAGCACGGCCTCGCGCTGTTCGTCATCGAGGTCGGCAATCATTGGGTCCGCGATCACCGGCATGGCGTCCATCTTGGCAGTGGTCGCCGACAAACCCCGCGCAGCGCCACGCCGCGGCATAACAAGAACGCACGTTATGTTTGTCCAACTATGAGCAATGCTTCGCTGACCATGTACAGCACGCCCTGGTGCGGCTACTGCCATCGGCTCAAGACCATGTTGAAGGCCTCCGGAATCCGTTACGACGAGGTCGACATCGAGCAGGACGCCGCGGCAGCGGAATTTGTCGGCTCGGTCAACGGGGGTAACCACACCGTTCCGACGATCAAGTTCGCCGACGGGTCGACGCTGACCAACCCGGCCGCCAACGAGATCAAGGCGAAACTCGCTGAGCTGGCCGGATAGGGCTGATTGCCCGACTCCTCCTCAGGCCGTTCCGGCCTGCATCGTCGCCGGGCTGGGTTCAGTCCAGCGCGGCCCAGGATTCGATGATCACCCGCGCGATCGACACCGATCCGGGCAGCAGCAGTTTGGCGTCCTCCGCGCTGCTCCAATCACCGAGGGCCAGCGCGGCGCGCACTTCGTCGCGGGTGAACCACGCTGCCTCGGCGATCTCCCCGTCGTTGAACGAGAAGTCCTGGTCGGGATCGCCGATCGCATGGAAGCCGATCATGAGCGAGCGCGGGAACGGCCACGGCTGGCTGCCGAGATAGCGCACATCGCGGACCGACAGCCCGATTTCTTCGCGGATTTCCCGCACCACACAGGTTTCGAACGACTCGCCGGCTTCCACGAACCCGGCCAGCAGCGAGAACATCCGCTGCGGCCACACCGTTTGACGGGCCAACACTGCCCGGTCGCCGCCGTCATGCACCAGGCAGATCACGGCCGGGTCGATGCGCGGGAATTCCTCGTGACCGGTGACCGGATTGACCCTGGCCCAGCCGGCCCTGATCGGCTTGGTGGGCGAGCCGTCCACCGAGCTGAACCGGGCGCTGGCATGCCAGTTCAGCAGCGCTGCGGCCGACGACACCAGCTGCGCACCGACGTCGTCGAAGAGCTGGCCTCCCCGGCGTAGATCGGCCACCTCGGTTTTCGCGTCGGGATCCTCGGGTGCTTCCAGGGGGCCGCGGACCGCCCACACATGGCGACCATCTTCGATGCGGCCCAGGAACACCGCGTCCGGTGGTGGCTTGTCGGCCAACGCCTTCGCGCGGCCCAGCACCACCCGGCCGTCGGCGACCAACACCTGATTGCGCGAGTCCAGCCGCAGCAGAGCGGCTTCGGGCCAGCCCTCGGTGGCCGCATCGACATCGGTTCGCACCTGGTCGGCGCGGTCGGCGCCGATGCGCGACAGCAACGGCACACTTTGTAACTGGAACTCCACGTTGCTACACCTCCTGGTGGCGACCCGCCGCGCCCGGCTGCGCCGCGCTTGCGATCGCCACGTCACTTCCCCGCACTGCGCACATACAGCAGCCGGTCCCCCGCCTCGATGGCGTCGACCTCGGGTGCATCGACCCGCAGCAATTGGCCGTCGCGCACCACACCGAGCACGATGTCGGACAGATGCCGCGGGGAACCGCCGACCTCGGTCTGCTCGACGTCGCGCTCGGCAATGGCGAATCCCTCGGCCGGCGTCAGCAGGTCTTCGATCATCGCCACCACGCTGGGCGTTGTGGTGGCCACGCCGAGTAGCCGGCCCGCCGTCTCCGAGGACACAACCACCGAATCCGCGCCGGATTGCTTTAGCAGATGCTGGTTTTCGGCCTCCCGAATTGACGCCACGATCTTGACGTTGGGCGCGATTTCGCGGGCGGTCAGGGTGACCAGCGCCGCGGTGTCGTCGCGGCTGGTCGCGATGATGATCGCCGACGCATGCTGGACAGCCGCCAGGCGCAGCACATCGGATCTGGTCGCGTCGCCGTGGACGGTGACCAGACCGGCATTGGAGGCATGGTCGAGGGCGGCCTTATCGGTGTCGACGACAATGACGTCCTTGGGAGCGGTCTCGTCATCGAGGACCGCGACGACGGCAGTTTTCCCTTTGGTGCCGTAGCCGACAACGACGGTATGGTTGCGCACTCTGCTCCTCCAACGCTGAATCTTCCACGCTTGCCGGGACCGTTCGGTGAGCACCTGAAGCGTCGTGCCAACCAACACGACGATGAACAGGATCCGCAACGGCGTGATGATCAAGATGTTGGTCAGCCGCGCGGCTTCGGAGTACGGGGTGACGTCGCCGTAGCCGGTGGTGGTCAACGACACCGTCGCGAAATACGCACAGTCGAGAAACGACATGCGATCCCCACGCACATCTATGTACCCGCCCCGGGTGATGTAGACGGTTATCACCGCGACCAATAACGCGAGCAGTGCGATCACCACTCGCCGCCAGATGGCGCGCACCGGGCCGATAGCGAGTTCCGGGACGCGCAGCACGCCGACCAGTGCATACGCGGGGAGCTCGGTCAGCGTCTCGTCGAGATCGCCTGGCCGCCGACTAGCTTTGGCCACAATTCATCGGCTCGACCTGGCGCACGACACAATGTAACCATGACCGCCACCACACCCATAGCTCAACGTGACGCCAGCCAGGCCGGCGCATACCGAATCGCGGCGCTGCTGCTCAGCGTCGGCACGGTCCACTTTTTGGCGCCGAAACCGTTCGACGAGATCATCCCCGCCGAGTTGCCCGGAAGTCCCCGGTTCTACACCTATGTATCCGGTGTCGCCGAGGTCACGATCGGAGCTTTGCTGCTGGCGCGACGCACTCGGCGGTCGGCCGCGTTGGCGGCTGCCGCGCTGTTCGTCGCGGTCTTCCCGGGGAACCTCAACATGGTCAGGTTGTGGTCGGACAAGCCCTGGCCGATGCGCATCGCCGCGTTGGCCCGGCTGCCGTTGCAGATCCCGATGATCACCGAGGCGCTCAAGGTCCGCCGCAACGCCGCGCGGTGACGATGCGGCCCGCGGAGCGGGCCGAGGAGGAACCGCGCAATCAGATCTAGCGCGGCGACGGCTGGGCCAGCAGCGCGGCCAGCTCGTCTGGGTCCGGCAGCACATCGGGGACGACGGTGACGCCGGAGCGTACATAATGAAAAGCTGTGTGCACCAACGATTCCGGGCATCCGTGCAGTGCGGCCCAGGCCAGCCGGTAGACACCGAGCTGGATGGCGGCCTGTCGGGTGGCATCCAGACCGTGCGGCGGCTCGCCGGTCTTCCAGTCCACCACGGTGGCGCCACCGTCGGGGTCGGCGAAAATCGCGTCGATGCGGCCACGCACCACGGTGTCGCCGATGGCCATCTCGAACGGCACCTCGACGTCCACCGGCGTACGAGCAGCCCACGGTGACGCGAGGAACGCCGCCTGCAGCGTGGCCAGCTCATCAGCATCGCGCTGCGCGGTATCGGTGTCCGCTGCGCCGGGCAGGTCGCCGAGGTCGAACAGCCGCTCGGCGCCGTAGAACCGCTGGACCCACTCGTGAAATGCATTGCCCAGCAATGCATGCGGGTCTGGTCGCGTCGGGAGCCGGCGCATCAGCCGCTGCACGGCGTGCTCCGGCTCGCGGGCCAGGTCCACCAGGCTGCTGACCGACAGTTGGCTTGGCAGCGTTGGCGCCGGCTGGCGTGCGGCGCGGGCACGCTCGCTGAGCAGTGCATCGACGTCGGCGGCCCAACCTTCGGTGTCGGCGTCGGCCGTCGTTGGTGATGCCTCCGCCGACATCGCCGCGGCTACCAGCGCCGCCCCGCGCTGCACGTCGGCGCTGCGCCCGGCCAGTGGATCGACGGGCCACACCGCCTCATGAACGCTATCGCGCAACGGGTTTCGGTCCCCGTCGGCCGGCGCTGGCGCCCACTGCTCGATCACACCGCATGATTCGCCGGCGGCGGCCGACCGGTCGATGATGTCTTTGAGCTCCGTCAGGAAATCCGAAGGGCCGCGCGGCTTGATGCCGGTCGCACCCCAATGGTGACCGGACAGCAGCACGGTGTCTTCGGCGCGGGTGATGGCCACGTAGAGCAGCCTGCGCTCCTCGTCGAGGCGACGTTGCTCCAGCTGGCGACGATGTGCGGATATCTTGTCGGACAATTGCTTTCGATCGGTCACATCCGACGTATCCAGAACCGGGACGCCGAGCACACCCGCCGACGCACGATCGCCGCGCAGCAGCGGCGGAAGGTCGGCGGCGTCGGTCAGCCAGGTGCGAGCCTGTCCGGTCGACGGGAACACCCCTGCCGACAGGTGGGGCACGGCGACCAGCTGCCATTCCAAACCCTTGGCGGCGTGCACGGTCAGCACCTGCACACGATTGTGGGCGACGGCGATTTGCGCCGGCGCCAAGCCGTTTTCGACGACTGTGGCCGCGTCCAGGTAGGCCAGCAGACCATCGACTGACGCCGCGGTCATTGCGGTGGCGCCCCGCCCGGCGTAGCCGCTGACCACGTCGGCGAAGGCGTCCAGCTGCTCGGCGCCCGACCACCCCGACACGGCGGGCATCGCCGCCCGGACCTCACAGTCGATGCCGAGCAGCCGGCGCACCTCGGCGACCAGGTCGGGAAGCGGATGGCTGAGGTGGGCGCGCAGCACGCTCAATTCCTCGGCGAGCGCGACGATTCGCCGATACCCGG
Organism: Mycobacterium sp.; assembly: GCA_035552835.1. Classification (GTDB taxonomy): domain Bacteria; phylum Actinomycetota; class Actinomycetes; order Mycobacteriales; family Mycobacteriaceae; genus Mycobacterium. The sequence goes on from DASZKQ010000059.1 coordinate 8,981, forward strand.
CTGCCGAATAATCGCTCGCCGGCCCGCGGTCAGCGATCGCGTCGGCCAGGCCCGCGGCGTCAGCTTCCGGCCCGGCCGCCTCGGCGATCCGCTCGGCGGTTTCACCGGTGCGCGCCGCCTGCCCGCCATCGAGGGCCACCGCGCGGCGCCACAGCGCCGCGATGTCGCGGGCTGCGAGCCGCCACCGGGGACCGCTGAGAACCTGCATCGCCGCGGCACCGGCGGTCGGGTCGACAGCCAACCGCAGCATCGCGATCACGTCGGCGACTTCGGGCACCGACAACAACCCGGCCAGTCCGACCACTTCGACCGGGACGCCGCGGGCGCGCAGCGCGGCGGCCATCGGTGCGGCGTCGGCGTTGCGCCGCACCAAGATCGCGGCGGTCGGGGGCACGACATCATCGTCGGCGGCCTGCTGATAACGCCGGTGCAGATGATCGGCGACCCACTCCCGTTCGGCCTGCACGTCTGCCAGCAGCGCGCAGCGGACCGTGCCGGGCTCAGCGTCGGGGCGAGAACGAAGCGCGCGCACCGCAACTGATCGTCGCCGCGCATCTGCCGACACGGCGTTGGCCACGTGCAGTGCCCGCGGCGGATTGCGCCAGCTGGTTCGCAGTTCGAGGACCGGCGCCGGGCTGCCGTCGGGTCGCGGGAAGTCGGTGGTGAACCGGGGCAAATTGGTCGCCGAGGCACCCCGCCACCCATAGATCGACTGGATTGGGTCGCCGACGGCGGTCAACGCCAAGTGATCGTCGACGCCCGCGCCGAACAACGACGACAACAGGATGCGCTGGGCGTATCCGGTGTCCTGGTACTCGTCGAGCAGCACTACCCGGTAGCGCCCGCGCAGTTGCGCACCGACCTGCGGGACCGCTGTCGCCAAACGTGCGGCGTAGGCCATCTGTATGCCGAAGTCCATCACCTTCTCGGCCCGCATCCGCCGGTGCAAGGCGTCGATGAGCGGCACCAGCTCGGCGCGCTCGGCCTGGGTGGCCAGCATCCGCAGCAGCCACTGGCTTGGCCCAGAAACACGTCCGTCCCGTTGGTAGCGGCCCGAAGGCAGGGTGTGCACCAGCCGTTCGAGCTCGTGGTGGGTATCGCGCAGCTGATCGGTGTCGACGACGTGCTCGGCGAGTTGACCCGACAGCCGCAGCACCATCGAGGTGACCGCGGCCGGAGTCTTGTCGGTGTGCAGCTCGCCGGGATATCCGTTGACGACGTCGAATGCCAGCTGCCACAGTTCGGTCTCGCTGAGCAGCCGGGTGTCAGGCTCGATGGGCTGTGCGCGCTTTCCCGCGTCCGGTGACAGCAGACCGTATTCGCGCAGCAACTGGCCGGCGAAAGCGTGATAGGTGCTGACGACCGGCGTGCCGGCGGGCTCACCGGGTGGCGGACCCGGCTGGCTGCCGATTGTCAATCCAGTGCCGCCCAGCCGGGCCAGCCGGGACCGGACCCGTCGCAACAGCTGACCGGCGGCCTTGCGGGTGAAGGTCAGCCCCAGTACCTGGCCGGGTTCGGCGTAGCCGTTCGCGACCAGCCACACCACTCGCGCCGCCATTGTCTCGGTTTTCCCTGCGCCGGCCCCCGCGATCACCACCAGTGGCCCGGGCGGCGCAGCGATAACCGCCGCCTGCTCCGCCGTCGGCTCGAAAAGACCTAAGGCACATGCTAATTCGGCGGGACCGTAGCGGGCTGCAACTGGTGTCCTCATACCGCCCCCTGGACGCGGGCATGGGCCGGGCAGCTCGGCCGCAGCGGACAGTGCGCGCAGCCGTCGTTGATCCGGGCGATGAACTGCGGGCCGGCCGTCGCCTCAGCCGCCTCCCGGACCAGGTTGCGCCACTCGACGCGCGCCTCGGGTGTCAACGGGTCCTGCTCGCGTTCGGTCGCGCCTCCCGGCCCGGTCCTGCCCAGGTAGACCAGTCGCGCGCCGCCCGGCTCGTCGCCGTGAGCTACCAGACCCTCGGCCACCGCCAGCTGGTAGGCGGCCAACTGGGCATGCCGTTGCGCGTCGTCCTTGCTGACGGGCGTCTTGCCGGTCTTGACGTCGACGATGACCAACCGCCCCGCTCCGTCGCGTTCGATCCGATCAACCCGGCCGCGCAGCCGCACGCTGGCCTCACCACGGCCGTCGATCACCCCGTCGACGTCGACTTCGACGCCGACCTCCGTCAACTCGCTACGGGTCTGGGCCCGCCACCCCAAGAACGCCTGGATCATCGCGCGATGCCGGGCCAGCTCGTTGGCTGAATACCAACGGGATTCGAAGGGCAGGTGCTGCCAGGCCCGCTCCAGGGCGGCCAGCAGCTGCGACTCGCTGCCTGCCGATTCGGCGATCAGCGCGTGCAGCACCGAGCCGATCGTGGAGCGCAGGTCGCGGGCGTCGGTTCCGCCGTGGCGTTCGGCCAGCCAGCGCAGCGGACAGTCGGTCAGCATCTGCAGGCTCGACGGAGTCAGCGTGACCATGTGATCTGTGTGATCTTCCCTACTCCACAACGGTTCGGTACTGCTGAGCGACGTCATGCCATACCACCCGGCCGGGTCGGCACCCGGAACGCCTACTGTGGCGAGCCGCGCCAATTGCGTTGCCGCGCAGGCACGCACCGCGTCACTCACCGCGCCCTGCGGTGCGCACACCACCCCGCGCAACCGGCCCACCACCGCGGCCGCCGACAGCACCCGCGGCGCACTGACCGGTTGCAGCGGCGATCGCCAGCGCGGCGAAGCCGGGCGCAGCGGGTCGCCGCCATCGGGTGAAGCGGTATCGGCGCTGCCGGTGTCCCATTGCGAGATCTCGGAGAAGAACGGCGACGGCACAGCCGCATCAGCGTCGTCGCTTGCCTCTCCGTCTATGGCCGTCACCAGTAACCGGTTCCGCGCCCGGCCCATTGCCGCAACCAACAGTCGCCGTTCCTCAGCCAACAGCGGTGCACGCATCGACGCGTTCTCGGCGACCCCGTCCAGCACGTCCAGCAGCCGCTGGGTGCCGAGCACACCGCCGCGTGGAATCGTATTGGGCCACAACCCTTCCTGGAGGCCGGCGATGACCACCAGGTCCCACTCGTGGCCGAGCGACGCGTGCGCGCTGAGCACCGTGACCTGCTCGGCCGCGGCCGTAGATTCGGGACCGCCTGCGGGCATTTGCAGCGTGCCCAGGTGGTCGATCAGGCCGGGCAGTGACGCGCCGGCAGTGCGCGACAGATATTGGTCGGCGGCGTCGAACAGTGCTGTCACCGCGTCGAGATCTCGGCCGGCCTGAGCGCCGGAAGGTCCGCCGCGCTCACACGCCGCCAGCCAGCGTCGTTGTAGGCCCGAACGTTGCCATGCCGCCCAGAGGGTGTAGCGCGGGTCTCCCCCGCGCCCATGACTGCGCGCAGCGGCGTCCAGCACCGCGCGGACCCGTCGCAGCGGCCGGGCCTGGGTTGGGGTCAGTCGGGAGAACCCCCCGCGGTTGAGGGCATCCACCAGCAGGTCGTCGAATACTCTTGGCGGCCCATCCATTTCGGCGCGGCGCAGCGCCCGTCGCAGCTGGCGCAGCGAAACCGGGTCGACCCGCCCGATCGGCCCGGTCAGCAGCGCCAGCGCACGCGTGCCGTCCAGCCCGTCTGCGGCGGCGGCCAACACTGTCAACAGCGCCTGGGCTGCGGGCTGCTCGGCCAGCGGCCCCGAGACCGTCGGCGCGGCGACCGGAACTCCGGCTCGCGCCAACGCGAGCGACAACCCTGCGGCGGCCCGCGGAACCGACCTGACGATGACCGCCATCTGCGACCACGGCACCCCGTCAACGAGGTGCGCGCGCCGTAAGAAATCGGCGATCAGCGCCGCCTCTGCGGCCGCGGACGCGGCCAGCCTCACCGCTACCGATCCGGAATCGGTTCCGGTGCTGTCGATTTCGCAGCCGCCCGCAAGTCGGCCAGCGATGCTTGAGACTGCCCGCGCCACCGCCGGGGCGCAACGGTGTGACGTCGTGAGCGTCACCGACGGTGAGGGGGCACCTCCCGCTTGCGGGGGAGCATCACCCAGCAAGGCCGCCGGCTCAGCGCCGCGGAAACCGAATACCGCCTGAGCGGGGTCACCGGCGAGCAGCGTCAACTCAGCGCCGGCAGCCAGCACCTGCACCAGCGAAGCTGCTTGCGGGTCGAGTTGTTGGGCGTCGTCAACCAGCAGAACGCCGATCCGGGCGCGTTCGGCGGCCAGCAACTCTGGGTCGACCGCGAACGCCTCGAGAGCGGCCCCGACCAGCTCGGCGGCCCCGACTGCCGGCGTGGTCGCGTGCGGGGCAGCCGTCCCGACGGCGGCACGCAGCAGCATCACTTGCTCGTACTTGTGCGCGAACTGGCCTGCCGCCGCCCATTCCGGACGACCGCACCGCCTGCCCAGCCGCTGCAGCTGCGCAGCGTCCACACCGCGTTCGGCGCAACGGGTTAGCAGCTCACGCAGTTCGGCGGCGAACCCCGCGGTGCCCAGCGCGGCCCGCAGCTCACCCGGCCACGCCGTCGCCGCATCGCGGCCGTCCTCCACCTCGCCGGCGAGCAACTCGGCGATGATCGCATCTTGTTCAGCTGAGGTGACCAACCGAGGTGGTGGACCGCCGGCGCGCTGTGCCGCCAGCCGCAGCACGGCGAACGCGTAGCTGTGCACGCTGCGCACCAGCGGTTCCCGGATCACCGCCGGGAGCCCACGGTCCGCCTGCTGCGAGCGCAACAACGTCGTCGTCAACGCACTGCGAGCGCGTACTCCGATCCGGCCCGAACCCGTCAGCAGCAGCATCGATTCCGGATCGGCGCCGGCGGCGATGCGCGCCGCCGCTGCGTCGATCAACAGGCAGCTCTTACCGGTTCCCGGTCCGCCCAGCACTCGCACCACGCCGCGCAGGCCGGGATCCAGCACAGCGCGCGCCTCGGGACCCCAGCGGTAAGACATAGCGGCATGACACCACGGGGGTCCGACAAGTCAGCCCGGTCAGCCATGGCCGGACATCGAACTGGCACCATCAACGCGTGACCCGGCTGCACGTGCACCGCTATGGCCCGTCCGGGCCCGTGCGACTGCTGGCAATCCACGGGCTGACCGGTCACGGGAAACGCTGGCAGCCGCTGGCGACTCAGCATCTGGCCGAGATCACCGTTGCCGCACCCGATCTGATTGGACACGGCAGGTCGTCGTGGGCGGCACCGTGGACCATCGATGCCAACGTCGCCGCGCTCGCCGCGCTGCTCGAGCAGCAGGCCGAAGGCCCGGTGGTGGTGGTTGCGCATTCGTTCGGGAGTGCGGTCGCGCTACACCTGGCCGCCGCGCATCCCGACAGGGTGGCTGCCCTGGTGCTGCTTGACCCGGCGATCGGCCTGGACGGCGGGTGGATGCGTGCGATCGCCGACGCCATGCTGGCCTCCCCCGACTACCCGGACGCCGCGGAGGCCCGCGCTGAGAAGGCCACCGACTCGTGGGCTGATGTGGACCCGGCCGTGCTCGACGCCGAACTCGACGATCACCTCGTCGCGCTGCCGGGCGGGCGCTACGGTTGGCGTCTCAGCCTGCCCGCGATGATGTCCTATTGGAGTGAGTTGGCTCGCGAAATCGTATTGCCTCCCAACGGGATTAAAACGACGTTGGTGCGGGCTACGCGGACGTCGCCACCGTATGTCACCGACCGGCTCATCGCCAGCCTGCACGACCGATTGGGGGCCGAGTTTCAGTTGATCAATTTCGACTGCAATCACATGGTGGCGGAGGCCAAGCCGGCCGAGGTCGCCGCGTTGATCCGAGAGCGGATGCGCTGATCGTGGCGCCGGTGACCGACCAGCAGGTCGAGCGGGTGCGGGCGCTGGTTGCGTCGATACCGGCCGGCCGAGTCGCCACCTACGGTGATGTTGCCGCTGCCGCAAAGCTTTCCAGCCCGCGCATAGTCGGGTGGATCATGCGCACGGATTCCTCCGACCTGCCCTGGCATCGGGTGATCACGGCGTCCGGCCGACCCGCTCGGCATCTGACCACCCGGCAGTTGGAACTGCTTCGGGCAGAGGGAGTTCTGGCCGTCGACGGCAGGGTCGCGCTGGACGAGATCCGTCATGAGTTCTAGCATCTACCCGCCCGAGTGTGGGGTTCTAGAGGATCAGACGCACCAGGGCAGCCGTGCGGGCCAGACCCGGGAAGGCCGCCGCCGTCGAGCGCGGGTGCAGCGCATGGACCGCGAGACGAAACATCAACGCACGCAACAACATCTGCGGCCATTCCGGTAAGGCGTTCCAGCGTTCGATGAGTCCTTCGTCGGCCTCGCCCCAGGACAACGCGTCGACGACGACGACGCCTGCCGCCCACGACGCAGGCCGCCAGTACGGCGTGATGTCGGTGATCCCGGGGGCAGCGGCACCCGCAAACAGCACGGTGCCATAGAGATCTCCGTCCACCAGCTGGTTAGGGCTCTTGGTTGGCCGCCGCAGTCCGGCAAGCTGGTTGACCAACTCGATCGACCGCTGCCCGTCCGCGGTTGGTGACGCCGCTCGCGCCGCGGCCGGCACCGACTGCAGCGGCCGTTCCTCCCACGCCGCACGGTCAGCGGCGATGAAGACGTCGACATCGGCCCAGGGCGCCGCCGTTGGCCCTTGGGTGAGGAATCGGGGCCGTTCCAGCTTGCCGGTGGCCTCGTGCAGCCGCACCGCCGCCGACACCACCTCGTCGTGCCGAGGCTCGGGTTGACCGGCCACAAAGGTGTCTGCTCGCCAGCCGGAAACCACGTAGCGCCCATCCGTCGACCGGACCGGCCGGGCCAACCGCACGCCGTCGACGAACAGCGTCTCGCGCACCCGCGCGGACCAAGCGGCGCGGGCGTTGTCGGCGACCATCGACAGCACCACTTCACCGCACCGCCAGCCACCTTCCCAGCTGGCTCCCAACGGGATGGGCCGCACACCACTCAAACCGAACGCCGCCAGCACGTGCTCGGGCGGCGGCTCGATAGTCACGCGATTAGCCTAATCGGGGCCAGCGAACTGTCGGGACTAGACACGATGAGCCGGCTACGGCCAAATGTGGTAGGCCACTCCAGCTCGACCTGCCGCCCGCCACCCGGGGACAGCCAGCGTCATCAGCCGGTCAGTACATCACCATGTCGGGCTGCATCTGTTTGGCCCATGCCACGATCCCGCCCTGCAGGTGCACCGCGTCGGCAAACCCGGCTTTCTTCAACGCGGCCAGGGCCTCCGCTGAGCGCACACCTGTCTTGCAATACAGCACGGGCATCCGGTCTTGCGGCAGCTTGGCCAGCCCTTCGCCGGAACTGATCGACGACTTGGGGATCAGCTGGGCGCCGTCGATGTGGTTGATGTCCCACTCGACGGGCTCGCGCACGTCGATCAGGGCCACCTTCTTGCCGGAATCCAGCAGCTCCTGCAGCTCGCGCGGGGTGATCGCGGAGCCGGCGGCCGCCTCAGCCGTGTCGTCGGATACCACCCCGCAGAATTCCTCGTAGTCGACCAGCTCGGTGATCCGAGGCGTGGACGGGTCCTTGCGGATCGTGATGGTGCGATAGCTCATCTCCAACGCGTCATACACCATCAGCCGGCCGAGCAGCGGCTCGCCGATTCCGGTTATCAGCTTGATCGCCTCGGTGCCCATCACCGACGCGATCGATGCGCACAGAATGCCCAGCACACCGCCTTCGGCGCAGGACGGCACCATGCCCGGCGGTGGCGCTTCCGGGTACAAGTCGCGGTAGTTGAGGCCGCGCCCGTCGGGGGCATCCTCCCAAAACACCGAGACCTGGCCTTCGAACCGATAGATCGACCCCCACACGTAGGGCTTGTGTGCCAGCACCGCGGCGTCGTTGACCAAGTACCTAGTGGCGAAGTTGTCGGTGCCATCGAGGATCAGGTCGTATTGCTCGAAGAGGTTGACGGCGTTGTGCGTTTCCAGCCACTCCTCGTGCAGGCGCACTTCCACCAGCGGATTGACCTCGGCGATCGAGTCGCGGGCGGACTGTGCTTTGGATCGGCCGACGTCAGACACGCCGTGGATGATCTGGCGTTGCAAATTGGACTCGTCAACGACGTCATAGTCGACGATCCCGATCGTGCCGACGCCCGCCGCCGCCAGGTAAAGCAGTGTCGGTGCGCCAAGCCCGCCGGCGCCGATCACCAGCACCCGGGCGTTTTTCAGCCGCTTCTGCCCGTCGACACCGAGGTCCGGAATAATGAGATGTCGGCTGTAGCGGGCGACCTCATCCCGCGTCAGCTCGACAGCCGGCTCGACCAGCGGTGGCAACGATGTCGACACCGATATCGCCTCAATTCGTCACTCGAGTTGGCATTCCGCGCACTTTTCACAGACTGACAACCACAACCATCACAGCAGCTGTGGGAAATAACGGCAAACAACTGTCGCCGCTTCCCATCCCGCGCGGAGTGAAGCTAGGTCCGATTGCCCGCCTAGGCGATCGGGTAAGGCCAGGGATTGAACCGGCAGCTCTTGCCGTCGGCCTTGACCCATTCCGGGTCGAACTTCGAGGCGTCGTCGTTGGAGGTGGAAAAGGTCTGCTGCATCATGATCGGCGCCAAACCGCCCTGCTGATCGCAGGGTTCGTGGCGCAGATACCCAATGGCGTGGCCGACCTCATGGTTGATCACATATTGCCGGTACGAACCGACGTCGCCCTCAAAGGGCACCGCGCCGCGCACCCACCGCGCCTCGTTGACGAAGACCCGCGGTTCTCCAGCTCCGTAGGACGGGTTGTAGCAGGACGTCTCCAGCGGAAATTCATAGCCGCAGCCGTCCCGCACCGTCACCGGGGAGGTCAGCGAGATCCGGAAATCCGGCTTGCTCTTGTCAGCTCCGTCGATCCTGATGAACGCAAACTGTGCATTGTGGGTCCAACTCTTGGGGTTGGCCACTGTCTGGTCGATCATCCCCCCGAACGCGTCGTCGCCGCCGAACGCGGTGGGATCCAGGCCGTTTTCGACTTCGACGGTGTATTTGAAGACTTTGGCCGTGCCCTGTCCGATCTGGGGCGTGCTACCCGGGACGATGTGCCAGGTCTTATCGCCGGCGTCGGTGTATCGACCGCCGTTGGGCAGCATCCCGGTGGGCAGGCTGACGTCGAACTGGGTCAGACCGCGCGGCGGAGCGTCGATGATCGACGTGCCCACCGCACCGATCTTCGGCGGGCCCTGGACGGGATCCCCCGAGGCCGGTGCGTGCGCGCTGGTCCCTGTCACGGTCTGGTAGATCACCACAGCGGTGACGGCAATCAGCACCGGCAGCGCGTATGCGCGCCAGCCGTAAGTCGACACAAAGCGTCCCAGCCAGCTCTGTTTTCGCCAGCGGCCGCTGTCCCGATTCGACCGGACCCGCCCCGACCCCGATGCCAGTGGGTCCCGCTGGGCGCGCAACGGTTCTCGCCAGTCGTCGCGGAGCACCGGTACCCGGTTGCCCCCGCGCCGATCCGGGTCGTAGGTCATTTCCTCAGGATGGCACAACGGCCGCTAGCTGGGACTCTCGGCGCGCCCGCAGGTAATGGTGCACCGCTGATCCGCCGACATTCAGGGCACGAATAGCGGCCCCTAAAGCCAGTGGGTAGTAATGTCGTTGCGATCAGCCGCGCATCGCGACACCGGCGCTAGACAACCAGATTGAGGACTTGATGAGCGATCTCGCCAACGCCGCCGAAGGGGGTGCGGTCAAGCTGGGCGGCAGCAATCGGCCAGCGGAGACACGCGGCGCCTCCCCCCGGCGCGGTAACCGGCTGCCCCGTGACGAGCGTCGCGGCCAATTACTCATCGCCGCCAGCGAGATTTTTGTCGACCGCGGCTACCACGCCGCCGGCATGGATGAGATCGCCGAACGGGCCGGAGTCAGCAAACCCGTTCTCTACCAACACTTTTCCAGCAAGCTGGAGTTGTACCTGGCGGTGCTGCAGCGGCATGTCGAAAATCTGGTGTCCGGCGTGCGGCAGGCATTGCGCACCACCACCGACAACCGGCAACGGTTGCGCTCCGCGGTCCAGGCGTTCTTCGATTTCGTCGAGCACGACGGCCAGGGCTACCGGTTGATCTTCGAGAACGACTATGTCACCGAGCCCACGGTCGCCTCGCAGGTACGGGTGGCCACCGAATCATGCATCGACGCGGTTTTCGACCTGATCAGCGCCGACTCCGGCCTGGACCCACACCGCGCCCGGATGATCGCGGTGGCCCTGGTCGCACTTAGCGTCGACTGCGCCAGGTACTGGTTGGACACCGATCGGCCGATTTCCAAAGAAGATGCGGTCGACGGCACCGTGCTGTTCGCCTGGCGCGGGCTGTCACACGTGCCACTCACCCGTTCCTAGCCGCGCTGCTGCCGAGTCCGAACCCGACCCGGCGAGCGTCCGCCACGCCGATTTCGACGTAGGCGATCTTGGCGCCGTGGACCAGGAAGCGACGGCCCTTCTCGTCGGTCAGGCTCAGTAGGTTGGAATCCTTACTGAGTGCGGCAGCGACAAGCTCTTCGACTTCGCTTTGCGTTTGCGCACTGCTGAAGACCAACTCTCGCGGGCTGTCCGTGATACCGATCTTGACCTCCACGTCGGCCCCTTCCCGTTCTTTCCCTGGTGATCGTTGAAAATCGTTCTCCAGCAAGCAGGCTAGTGCGCCCGGCGACGATGCGGGCCATCGGCCCGCTGAGGAGCCGGGCAAGTCTCCCGCCACTGACCGGTGCTGAACGCCGGTGCGCACTAAGGATCCCGTGTGCGGGTTGACCCGGCCGCCGTTGGCAAATCGTGACCTGACACGCCCGCACGTCACGTCGCCTGGCCCTCCGGCATCGATAACATCTGCACCATCAGCACCATGAATTACTTGGATAGCGATATCCAGGACTACCCGGATGACGCAGTCGACGACTTCTACGCCGACGGCGATGAGTTCGCGCCCATCGATCAGCGCTGGCGCCCGATCGCGGCAATCGCCGGTATCGTCTTGGTGCTCGCGGTGATCGCCACGGTCGTGATCGTCAACGGCGGCGACAGCGCCTCGACCTCGGCGACTGTGGTGGTGCCGCCCTCTCGCAACGTGACCTCACCGCGGCTCAGCGCTCCGCCGGCCCCATCGCTACCTCGCGAGACGGTCACCACCGTGACACCGCCGCCGAAAACACCCAGCCCATCACCCACAGCGGGTCCCACCGACGCGCCGACGGTGATCCTGCCGCCGGCGGCCGTCCCGTCCGTACCGCCAGATGTGGCCGCACGGACCTTCGTCTACCGGGTGACGGGCAGCAAGCCGCTCTTCGATCTGGTGAGCGTCGTCTACACCGACGCTCAGGGCGCGCCCCAGACGGACTTCAACGTCTCGCTGCCGTGGTCGCGAACGGTGGTCGTGAATCCGGGGGTGCAGATCAGGTCCGTCGTGGCGACGAGCCTGACCGGTCATCTCAACTGCTCGATCACCGACGGTGCGGGTCAGCCCGTCGCTGTCTCGACGAGCACCGCGATGATCGCGACCTGCACCCGTTAGGCGAGGCCCAGTTCACGCATCCGGTCGTCGTGTCTGCGCTGAAGCCGGTCGAAGAACCCGGCCAGCTGCGTCAGGCCCTCGGTCCTCGACACCACCAGATCGACCAACTCATCGTGCTCGGCCAACACGTACTGGGCCTGCGTGATCGCTTCGCCGAGCAGACGACGTGACCACAACGCCAGCCGGCTGCGCTGTCTAGTGCTCTTGGTCACCGCGGCCCGCACCTCGGCGACGACGAACTGGGAGTGTCCGGTCTCCGACATCGTCGCACGCACGACGTCGGCAACCTCGTCGGGCAACTCGTCGGCAATCTGCAGATAGAAATCGGCGGCCAGCGAATCACCGACATAGGTCTTGACCAGCGCCTCCAGCCAGGTGCTCGGCGTGGTCAGCCGGTGGTAGCCGTCGAGCGCGGAGGCGTATTTGGAAATCGCCGAAAACACGTCGACGCCCCGGCTTTCCAGAGCGTCGTGCAGCAGTTCGTAGTGCCCCATCTCCGCTGCCGCCATGCTGGCCATCGAAATCCGCCCCCGCAGATCTGGCGCCATCCGCGCCTGTTCGGTGAGCCGGTAGAAGGCCGCGACCTCGCCGTAGGCCAATACCGCGAACAATTCGTTGACGCCGGGATGATCCGCCGACACCCGTGCCGGGGGCGGATCGGGCAGCTTGTCTGCGCCCGAAAGCGAGGTCATGGCAACACTCTAGGCGTCGGTGGCGACCCGCTGCGCCCGGCTTCGCCGCCCTGACGATCGCCACGAGGCGTCGGTGGCGACCCACTGCGCCCGGCTTCGCCGCCCTGACGATCGCCACGAAACGGCTAGCCGGAGCGCAATCCCCGGCCGCGACAGCCCACCAGCTATGCTTGTCGTAGGTATTGGCAGTAGATCCCTACCGCCGCTACCGGCGAAATGTGTGTGCACGCAGTTGGCCCGCGTAGTGAGCAGGGCCCGCGAATCGGCAACGTATTCGATGACAGTCAACTGGTGCGCACGTGACCGCAACGATTGACTAACCGAATACAACACCGAAAGGCATCGCGTTTCACGCATGACCCCACTAATCACACCCACCCGAACCACATCCGAATCCACCTTTGCCGAGCTCGGCGTCCGCATTGAAATAGTGCAGGCACTGACCGAGGACGGCATCAAGCATCCCTTTGCCATCCAAGAGCTAACCCTGCCGCTCGCACTCGCCGGCGACGACTTGATCGGCCAGGCCCGCACCGGAATGGGCAAAACCCTCGCGTTCGGGGTGCCCCTGCTGCAGCGGATCACCACCTCAGGCACCCAACGCCCGCTCACCGGCATCCCCCGGGCGCTGATCGTGGTGCCCACCCGCGAGCTGTGCCTGCAGGTCTCCGGGGACTTGGCCACCGCCGCCAAGCACCTGACCACCGACGACGACCGTCGGCTGTCGGTGGTGTCCATCTACGGCGGCCGGCCCTACGAGCCGCAGATCGAGGCGCTGCGCGCCGGCGCCGACGTAGTGGTGGGTACCCCCGGCCGGCTGCTCGACCTGGCCCAGCAGGGGCACTTACAGCTGGGCGGTCTGTCGGTGCTGGTGCTGGACGAGGCCGACGAAATGCTCGACTTGGGCTTCTTGCCCGATATCGAACGGATTTTGCGCCAGATCCCCGACGAGCGGCAATCGATGCTGTTCTCGGCGACGATGCCAGATCCGATCATCACGCTGGCCCGCACGTTCATGAACCAGCCCACCCACATCCGGGCCGAGGCGCCGCACTCCTCGGCGGTGCACGATCTCACCAAGCAGTACGTTTATCGCGCCCACGCGCTGGACAAGGTTGAGCTGGTCAGCAGGGTGCTGCAGGTCCGCGGACGCGGCGCCACCATGATCTTCACCCGGACCAAGCGCACCGCCCAGAAGGTCGCCGACGAGCTGGCCGAACGCGGTTTCGCCGTCGGTGCCGTGCATGGCGACCTGGGCCAAGTGGCCCGGGAGAAGGCGCTCAAGGCGTTCCGCAGCGGCGGTATCGACGTCCTGGTCGCCACCGACGTGGCGGCCCGCGGAATCGACGTGGACGACGTCACCCACGTCATCAACTACCAGATCCCCGAGGACGAACAGGCCTACGTTCACCGGATCGGCCGCACCGGCCGGGCCGGCAAGACCGGGATCGCGGTCACGTTGGTCGACTGGGACGAGCTGGCCCGCTGGACGATGATCGACAAGGCGCTAGGCCTGGGCTGCCCGGATCCGTCCGAGACCTACTCCAGTTCGCCGCACCTCTACACCGAACTCGACATCCCGACCGAAGCCCGGGGCACGGTCGGATCACCGCGCAAATCGCAGGCCAAACGGGCCACCTCGGGCGAACGGGGCAGCGACCAATCCGGGTCGCGGCCGCGAAAGAGCAGTCGGCAGCGGCAGCGCACCCGCGGAGGCAAATCGGTGACAGGCCACCCCATTGGTGGGCAAGCCGCCGGTGCCACCAACGGTGAGGCCCCGGATCCAGCGCCTTCGGCTGTAGGCACCGCGACAGCGAACTCCGGCGACGGCGCACACAACGGGCGGCGCCGCCGTCGGCGCCCCCGCAAGTCGGCCGGCGTCGCCGCGAATGCCAACTGAACCGGTGTCGCCTGAGGCCTGATGGTCAAACCGGAACGCCGCACCAAGGCCGATGTGTTGGCCGCGGCAACGATCGCGGTGGTGGTTGCCGTGGCGGCGGCGTTGATCTGGTGGACCAGCGATGCTCGGGCAACGATCAGCCGGCCCGCGGCGGGGCCCCCGCCCAGCCCGAGGTTGGCCCACGGGGTGCCGGCCTCGCTCAAGCAGCTCTGGACCGCGCCCAACGCGCCGACCGACCAGCCTGTCGCGGTCGCGGGAACCGTCGTCACCGCCGACGGGCGTGTGGTCCAAGGGCGTGATCCTGTCACCGGCCAGGTGCGGTGGAGCTACTCGCGCGGCAGCGATCTGTGCGGGGTCTCCGGGGTCTACCGCTACGCGGTCGCGGTCTACCGAGACGACCGGGGCTGCGGTCAGGTCAGCACGATCGACGGATCCACCGGCAAGCGCGGGCCTGCTCGAAGCAGCTATTTCGATCAGCATGTCAGCCTGTCGTCCGACGGCACCACGGTGTTGTCGGCGGGCGACACCAGGCTGGAACTGTGGCGCTCCGACATGGTCCGGCTGCTGTCCTACGGCGAGATCGACGCCCGGGTCAAGCCGTCCTCGAAGGGACTGCACACCGGATGCCGCTTGGTTTCGGCGGCGGCCAGCTCGGCCGCGGTCTCGGTGCTCGCGGCATGTGGCAGCCAAGCGGATCTGCGGCTCACCCTGCTGCGCCCCAGCAAGGAAGAAGACGAACCGGAGCTGCGCGATGTGCCCGAGCCGGGGATTGCGGTGGGCTCCGGTGCCCGGGTGCTGACGGTGGCCGAGACCAAAACCCTCATCTACCTGCCAGCGCCGCAGCCCAAGGTCGACGTGGTCGACGAATCCGGGGTGACCGTGGCCAGCACGCTCCTGCCCAAGCCGCCGTCGACGTCGAGCGTGGTGTCGCGGCCCGGCAACCTGGTGACGTGGTGGACCGGCGACAAGGTGATGGTCTTCGACGGGGCAACGCTGACCTACCGCTTTTCCATCGGGGCCGCTGGGCCTTCGGTTCCGGTGGGGCCCGCGGCGATGATGGCCGGCAAGCTGCTCGTCCCCGTCACAGGTGGCATCGCCGTTTGTGATCCGATCACCGGCGACGACGAAGGCTACCTGCCGGTGACCCGGCCGCCGGGCAACGCCCCCGTGATCCCCACCGTTCCGGGTTCGCAGGTGCTCGAGCAGCACGGCAACACCCTCGTCGCGCTGGCGTCCGACGACGATGCGGGCCGAGACGGCCCGAGAAGGAGTCGGGCTGGCACTTGACTCAGGCGTCAATAGTGAACGTCGGCAGCGCTTTACCCGACTTCCAGTGTTTGAGCAGCGTCTCCGCCAACTCCCGGTAGGCGGACGCGCCCTTGTTCTTGCGCGCGGCCATCACCGACGAGCCAGACGCGCTGGCTTCGGCGAAACGCACCGTGCGCGGAATCGGCGGCGCCAGCACCGGCAGGTCATAGCGGTCGGCGACATCGAGCAGTACGTCGCGGGTGTGGGTGGTGCGCGGGTCGTACAGCGTCGGCAGCGCGCCGAGCAATCGCAGGCCCGGGTTGGTGATCTGCTGGACGTCGGCGACCGTGCGCAAGAACTGCCCGACGCCGCGATGCGCCAGCGTTTCGCATTGCAACGGCACGATGACCTCATCGGCGGCCGTTAGCCCGTTGAGGGTGAGAACGCCCAGCGACGGCGGGCAGTCGACGATGACCACGTCGAACTGGTCGCCGAGTTTGTCCAGCCCGCGTTTGAGCGCGTATTCGCGGCCGGCCCGCATCAGCAGCATCGCTTCGGCGCCGGCCAGGTCAATGTTGGCCGGCAGCAGCGTCATGCCCTCCGCGGTGTCGACCAGGGCGACGTCGGGCTCCACCTCACCGAGCAAGACCTCATGCACCGACACCGTTAATTTGTCCGGGTCTTGGCCCAGCGAGAAAGTCAGACAGCCCTGCGGGTCCAGGTCGACGAGCAAAACTCGCCGTCCCGCGTCCATCATCGCCGCGCCCAGCGAGGCCACCGTCGTCGTTTTGGCCACCCCGCCCTTCTGGTTAGCCACCGCCAGCACTCGGGTGCCTGTCATATGCCGCCGCCCCTCCTCTACTTCGTTGCCACGGGCGTCATATGGCCATCCTGGCACCAACCCCATGGTGCCCGCGCGCGGATGGCCATGAGTCTCAGGCAGAATCGGTCAGCATGGGCATCGAGAACCATCGGCTGGTGTTGCTGCGCCACGGGGAGACCGAGTGGTCCAAGTCGGGCCAGCACACCGGGCGCACCGACCTCGACCTCACCGACCATGGACGCGCGCAGGCCGCCGCCGCCGGCCCGGCGCTGGCCGACCTGCATCTCGACAACCCGAAGGTGATCAGCAGCCCGCTGCGGCGCGCGGTGGAGACCGCCGAGCTCGCCGGCATGACCGTCGACGAGAAATCGTCGCTGCTCGCCGAGTGGGATTACGGATCCTACGAGGGCGTGACGACGGCGCAAATCCAACAGTCACAGCCGGATTGGTCGATCTGGACGCACGGCTGCCCGGACGGCGAGACCGTCGCGCAGGTCAGCGACCGCGCGGACCGGGCCGTCGCGCTGGCACTCGAGCAGCTGGCATCGCGTGATGTGGTGTTCGTGGGCCACGGCCACTTCTCCCGCGCCGTGATCACTCGCTGGGTGCAGCTGCCGCTGGTTGAGGGCAGCCGCTTCGGCATGACCGCGGCGTCCATCGCGATTTGCGGCTTCGAACACGGGATCCGCCAGCTGAGCGCGCTGGGCTATCCGCATCCGAATGACAACTGAACCACCCTTCGTGCTGTGCGGACCGACCGGCGTCCTTGTCGCCGACGGCGTGCAAGCCCGCTATTCCGACGTGGCCGGCGCCCAAACGGCGTTGCGTTCGGAAGCGGTGCCAATAGTATTGGGCGCGTTAGCTTTTGACAGTCGAAATCCCGCCGCATTGATGGCGCCGCGTTCGGTACGGCGAACCGCCAAACTGCCGGACTGGCCGATCGACCCGTTGCCGGCCGTGCGGGTGGCCGGGGCGGATCCGGCGCCCGACGAGCACCGCGCCCGGGTTCGACGCGCACGGGAGCGGCTGACCGCTCCGGGCAGCACCCTGCAGAAGGTGGTGCTGGCCCGCGCGTTACGGCTCGTCGCCGATGCTCCGCTGGACGCCAGGGTCATCCTGGGTCGGTTGGTCGCGGACGACCCTGCCGCCTACGGCTACCTGGTCGACCTGTCCGCGGCGGGCGGCCAGTATTCAGGCATGGCCTTGGTGGGCGCCAGCCCTGAGCTGCTGGTTGCGCGCGACGGCGACCGGGTGACGTGCCGGCCGTTCGCCGGCTCCGCGCCGCGTGCCGCCGACCCCGATCGCGACGCCGCTGCCGGGGCCGCGTTGGCCGCTTCCGCCAAGGATCGCCACGAGCACCAATTGGTCATCGATGCCATCGCCGACGCCTTGCGTCCGTTGTGCAGCGAACTGATGATCGCGCCCACACCTGAGCTGAGCCGCACCACCGCGCTCTGGCATCTCAGCACACCGATCAGCGGACGACTTCGCGATATGTCCACGACCGCAATGGATTTGGCGTTGGCGCTGCACCCCACCCCCGCGGTCGGGGGTGTGCCCGCCGACGCCGCTGCCGAACTGATCGGCGAGCTGGAGGGTGACCGCGGCTTCTACGCCGGCGCTGTCGGCTGGTGTGACGCGCGCGGTGACGGGCGGTGGGTGGTGTCCCTCCGCTGCGCGCAGCTCGCGACCGACCGCCGTACTGCACTCGCCCACGCTGGCGGTGGGATCGTCGCCGAGTCCGATCCTGATGACGAAGTTGCCGAGACCACAACGAAATTCGTCACCATCTTGACCGCGATGGGAGTTGATCTGTGACCGCGCATATCCGCCGCGCCATACCCAGCGATGCCGCAGCGATCACCGCGATGATCCACGAACTGGCCCTCTTCGAACGCGCCGCCCACCACTGCACAGTGATCGAAAAGCAAATCAGCGCAGCACTGTTCGATGAACCCACAACGCTACGAGGACACGTCGCCGAGGTAGACGGTGAAGTCGCCGCGATGGCACTGTGGTTCCTCAACTTCTCAACCTGGGACGGCGTCGAGGGTGTGTATCTGGAGGACCTGTTCGTGTTTCCACGATTTCGCCGTCTCGGGCTGGCTCGAGGGCTGCTGACGGCCCTGGCCGGGGAATGCGTCGACAACGGCTACACCCGGCTGTCCTGGGCGGTGTTGAACTGGAACACCGATGCGATTGCCCTTTATGAGACCTTCGGCGGTCAGCCGCAAAACGAGTGGACTACTTATCGGCTGTCCGGTCCGGAGTTGGCGGAGCTGGCCGGACCGCGCTTATGACCCGCCGGCGACCCAGCGCACAGCGGCCGGACTGAACAGCAACGCCAACACGGTCAGCGCGCTAATGCCCACCGCGACCCCGACCAGCACTCGATAAGAACCGACGGCCAAATACCACGCGACGGGCAGCAGTAATAGCTCGGCGAACACCGCCAGCCCGCGACCCCACCGCCTGCCGGCCAGCATCGCGCCGCCGGCGGCCAGAACTGCACCACCGACGAGGGCGAACCACGCTGCGGTGCCAAAGCCGTTGACTGCCCGCTGATCCGCACCGCCAAGTGCCCGGATCAGCAGAACAGCGGCCAGAACCAGACCGATCGCGCCCTGGACAGCAACGATCACTCCAGCGCCACGCACACTCAGCGGTGCCGGTGGCCCACTACTCACAGCGCCAGCGTAACCATCCCGCTGAGCCCGATAGTCGCGCTCTCCTCGGCCGCGCCGCGGCCCGCGTCGTCGCCGCTGAACCCGATAGTTGCGCTCCCGTAGGCTTTGGCGTCATGCGCGCCGTGCTGATCGTCAACCCCACAGCGACTTCGACCACCACGGCGGGGCGCGACCTGCTGGCGCACGCGCTCAAAAGCCGCCTGGAGCTGACCGTCGAGCACACCCGGCACCGCGGCCATGGCGGCGAAATCGCGCATGCGGCCGTCCAGGACGGGGTTGATCTGGTCGTCGTGCACGGCGGCGACGGGACGGTCAGCAACGTGGTCAACGGCCTGCTTGGCCGCCCCGGTCCATTGCCAACCGGGCATATCCCGGCGCTGGCGATAGTCCCGGGTGGCTCGGCGAACGTGACGGCCCGATCGCTGGGTATCCCGCCGGGTCCGATCGACGCCACCAACCAGCTCATCTGGCTGCTCGACAGGTACAGCCAGGGAAAGAAGTGGCGGCGGATCGGGCTGATCGATTGCGGCGAGCATTGGGCGGTGCTGAACGCCGGTATGGGCGTCGACGCCGAGGCGGTGGCCAAAGTGGAAGCGCAACGGGAAAAGGGCGTCAAGGTCACGCCGACGCGCTATATCACCGCCGCGGTGCGCGCCACGGTGGCCTACTCCCGTCGTGAACCGAGGCTGACCGTCGAGCTGCCCGGGCGCGAGCCGATCGCCGGGGTCCACTTCGTCTTCGTGTCCAACTCCAGCCCGTGGACCTACGCCAACGACCGGCCAATGTGCACCAATCCCGGCACCACCTACGAGACGGGGCTGGGAGTGTTCGGCGTCACCCGCTTGAAGGTGGTGCCGAGCCTGAGACTGGCCGGCCAGATGTTCTCCAAACAGCCGAAGATCGAAGGAACCCAGGTGGTCCGCGACGACGATGCCGCCTGCGTGCGAGTCACCTGCGCCGATCCCCCGATGGCCAGCCAGTTTGACGGCGATTACCTCGGCGTGCGGGAGCAGATGACGTTCCGCGCGGTTCCGGACGCGCTGGACGTCGTAGCCCCACGCACCAAAATAAGACGGAAATAAGGCTCTGACCTGCGGTAAGCACCGGGCCGGCACAAAAAGGCTGGTCAGACCGGTCGCACTGTAGTACAAACGGTTAAGGGATTTGGTAACAAATCCCCAAAGTGAGATTGCCCACGGACCAATGAGCTCCCTTGACATCTGTTGAGCCTGTGAAACGATCGAATGATCGAATGCAACGGTACGGAAACATCTCTTGTGCCCGCGTTAACAGCCGAAGAAAAATACTCGTGCGCCCTGCTGCGCACACAGTGAGGAGTAACGACTAATGGATTGGCGCCACAATGCGGTGTGTCGCGATGAGGACCCGGAGCTGTTCTTCCCCGTAGGGAACAGCGGGCCGGCGCTCGCGCAGATCGCTGACGCGAAACTGGTCTGTAACCGCTGTCCGGTGACCACCGAGTGCCTCTCATGGGCGCTGAACACCGGGCAGGACTCCGGCGTGTGGGGCGGAATGAGCGAAGACGAGCGGCGCGCGCTGAAGCGTCGCAACGCTCGGACGAAGGCACGAAGCGGAGTCTGACCAGGGTTTAAGCCCCGTCAACGGTGCGGCCCCGACGAACTGTCGGGGCCGCACCGTTGTGTGCAGCGCTACTGCGCGGCGCGGACGCGACGCCCGATCGGCACGCGTAACACCACGTCGGTTCCGCCTTCAGGCGCGTTCTGCATGTGCAGCGAGCTGTCCAGCTCCGCGGACACCAATGTCCGCACGATCTGCAGACCCAGTCGGTCGGACTTCTCGACGTTGAACCCCTCGGGCAGACCACGGCCGTTGTCGTGGACCACCACGTCGAGCCAACGCGCCGACCGCTCGGCTCGTATCGTCACTGAGCCGGCGGTGGGTTCTCGGGCTGCTGGGTCAAACGCATGCTCGATGGCGTTTTGCACGAGTTCGGTGATCACCATGATCAACGCGGTCGCACGATCGGAGTCCAAGACGCCGAGCATGCCCGCGCGATTGATTCGGATCGGTGTGTCCACCGTCGCCACGTCATTCATGATGGGCAGGATCCGGTCGATCACCTCGTCGAGGTTGACCTCCTCGTCCACCGACATCGACAGCGCGTCGTGAACCAAGGCGATCGACGACACTCGCCGTACCGACTCGATGAGCGCCTCTCGGCCCTCGGCGTTGGTCGTCCGGCGGGCCTGCAGGCGCAGCAGCGCCGCCACGGTCTGCAGGTTGTTCTTCACGCGGTGGTGGATTTCCCGGATCGTGGCGTCCTTGGAGATCAACGCGCGGTCGCGGCGCTTGACTTCGGTGACGTCGCGAACCAGCACGGCGGCGCCGGCTGCTGAGCCGTGAACCACCAGCGGCAGCGTCCGCAGCAGCATCGTGGCGCCGCCTGCGTCGACCTCGATGCGCATGCTGGCACCACCGGCCAGCGAGTCGCTCACATGCGTAGCGAGTTCTTGGGCCTCGAACGGGTCGGAGATCAGCGGACGGGTGACCTCGATGAGGTTGTGGCCCTCCAGCTCCAAGGTCAGGCCCATCCGATGGTAGGCCGACAGCGCGTTCGGGCTGGCGTAGGAGACCACTCCGTTGACGTCGAGTCGAATGAAGCCGTCACCTGCCCGCGGGCTGGAGCGCGACATCGCCACGTCCCCCACGTTGGGAAAAGTGCCCTCGGAGAGCATGTGGACGAGGTCCGCGGCGCAGTCGAGGTATGCGGTCTCCAGCGGGCTGGATTTGTGGGTGTCGGCGACGGCCGTCTGATGGGTCAACACCGCGACCACCTTCTCGCCGTACCGCACCGGCACCGCCTCGATGTTCAATCCCGTTTGTTGCCACGAATATGGTTGGCCCGCATCGCTTTCCAGACCGATGGTGCCGGATTCGAACGCCGCAGCGATCAGCGGCACTCGATCCGCGGCCAGCACGGTACCGACCGCGTCTCGCAGCAGAACGGTGGGGGCGGTATTCGGCCGGCACTGCGCGACACAGACGAGCGAACCGTCATCGCGGCGGACCCACATCAGGTAATCGGCGAACGAAAGATCGGCGAGCAGCTGCCATTCGCCGACCACCGCGTGCAGGTGGTCGACGGCGCTACCCGGCAGCATGGTGTGTTCGGCGAGCAGGTCACCGAGAGTGGACATCGGCGACTCCCGCCAAGAGGTACGGACGAGCCACTGGCTAGCTGATTACGGCGATAAGATCGCCGGCCTGGATGACGTCTCCCACCGAAACACTGACCTTGCTGATTGTGCCGGCGACCTCGGCCAGAACCGGGATCTCCATCTTCATCGATTCCAGCAACACCAGGGTGTCACCCGTGCCGATCTGGTCGCCCTCGCTGACCACGACTTCGAGGACGCTAGCCACGATCTCTGCGCGGACGTCCTCGGCCATCATCCCCCCGTTCGTCACCCAGCCGGTGTTTGCCAAAATTCTGTTGCTCCATCGAACCACAGTCAGTTGCCCTGAGCGCGAGAGAGTGAGTCCACGCCGGGTCGTGTCGGCGTCGACGGCGCAGGTCACCCACCGTTGCGCGCAGGCTGCTGATATCGCGCGGGTATCGGTAAGCAAACTCCAAGATTACTAAGCGAACCTATAGAGTTCGTCCTGTGATCGTGTCGTGTTGTTAATGTGACATTTGAGCAGCATTGTTTCCAGAGTGATTGGAGTGCCTGATGCGCACTTAGTGCTTCAGCCGAATTTGAGGGGAATTCCGTTGTCCGAGAATATGTTTGCGAATCCGACAGCTCGACGCCTATTGACCCGAGTGAAGGCCGGCATCGGGATTGCGCTGGCAGCAATCGCCACCATCGGGCTCGGCGCCGGGGTCGCCGCGGCCGCACCCCAGCAACCATTCCTTGCCGACGACCCGCTGCCCGTTCCAGGCCTCGGCGGGGCCGACGCCGGTGCCGGCAGTGCCGTGAACATCGCCAATTCGCTCTTCGGCTCACTGAGCGGTTTGATGAATAACCTCATCCCCGGCAGCGGGGACCTGTTGATGCCCGCCAGCAGCGCCCTGTCGCCCGGCGGTCTCTCGGGAGGAATGCCCGGCGGTCTCCCAGGGGGAATCCCCGGTGGTCTCCCGGGGGGAATCCCCGGCGGCTACCCAGGTGCGCTACCTGGACAGATGCCCGGTGGCCTCCCTGGCTACCCCGGCGGGCTCCCTGGCCAGATGCCCGGCTACCCCGGCGCGCTCCCAGGACAGACACCCGGCTTCCTGCCGGGGCAAACGCCCGGCGGCCTACCGGGACAAACACCCGGCTTCCTGCCCGGACAGACGCCCGGCGGCCTACCGGGACAAACACCCGGGTTCATGCCCGGACAGATGCCAGGCGTAGCCGGGCAGACAGCCGGCGTCCCCGGACAGCTGGCCGGGGTCGTCCCAGTGGGCACTGGGTCGATTGCGTAGCCCCAGGGCTACGCAACACCCGACGCATGGGAAACTGACCTGCAGGTACATCTGCGAGGAGGATTGGTTATGGCCAAGCGTGGCCGCAAGAAGAAAGACCGCAAGTACAGCAAGGCCAATCACGGTAAGCGCCCCAACTCCTAGACGGGGCGGTACGGGGATCACCCGCTTGCGGGGGCGTTGGGGGACGCCCCCGCTTCCCGTGCATGAGGCCGTTCGGCGCTACCGGCGGATGATTGTGGTGCGGCTGATCTCGAGCCGTAGCCGCTCACGGAGGCCCTCCGGAGCTTTGTCTCCGCGGCACTTGGTCGCGATCAACGCCTTGATTCGCTCCTCGAGCCCGTACAGCTGGAAACACGGCGGGCATTCTTCGAGATGCTTGCGCAGCTTCTCTCGAGTCTCGGCGGTGCATTCACCATCGAGCAGCGTCCATACCTCGGCGATCACTTCGGCGCACTCGGCTTTGATGCGCGGGGCAGCGTCTGCCGAGGAGTGATCGTGGCCAGATGTGGGCGAGAACTCAGTCACGACGACACCTCCTCGGGCGCTTGACCGCCGCGGATGAAACCCCGATCCTTTGCCACATCGGTCAGCAAGGCGCGCAGTTGGCGCCTGCCGCGATGCAGTCGCGACATCACCGTCCCGATCGGTGTATCCATGATCTCGGCGATCTCCTTGTACGGGAAACCCTCCACGTCTGCGTAGTACACCGCCATCCGAAACTCTTCGGGTAATGCCTGCAGCGCCTCTTTGATTTCGGTGTCCGGCAACGACTCGAGCGCCTCGACCTCGGCAGAGCGCAAGCCAGTCGAAGAGTGCTCGGCGGTGGCCGCCAATTGCCAGTCGGTGATCTCCTCGGTCGGATACTGCGCCGGCTGTCGCTGCTTCTTGCGGTAACTGTTGATGTAGGTGTTGGTCAGGATGCGGTAGAGCCACGCCTTGAGATTTGTGCCCTCTTTGAACGAGCGAAATCCCGCGTAGGCCTTGACCATGGTTTCTTGGAGTAAATCCTCGGCATCGGCCGGATTCCGGGTCATCCGCAGCGCGCCGCCGTATAGCTGATCCAGCAGCGGAATCGCGTCGCGCTCGAAGCGCGCGGTCAACTCCGCGTCAGTCTCGTTCGAGCGGCTGCGCCCAGGGGTGTCCGAGACCTCGGGGGCTTCTGGGGCCGCTGAAGCCTTTGCTGTCTCCGACTCGGTCGCGCCATCGATGTCGGCCATGTTGAGTAACGCAGTCCCTTCTGTCGCGATGCCGGTGAACAGGTCCATCAACACCGGACCCGTCTGGCACCCGGCCAACTGCTCTGCGCCGATAAGGCTCGTCGCCGTTGACACCCGACTCCCCCTTCCCCAATCTAAAGGCTGCGACCGACAGTGTCTGCTCCGCACCACTGGAACAGCAATAATCGCCGCGCTATTTCCGGTTCATTTCCGCCGCCGGCGGCGACGCAATCCGGGCCGCCAATTCAGGCTGGTTGTGAGCAGCGTTACTGTGACGCTCATGTCGCTGAAAGCCAAGACCATGTTCATCTCGGGTGCCAGCCGCGGAATCGGCCTGGCCATCGCCAAGCGGGCGGCCCAGGACGGCGCCAACATCGCGCTGATCGCCAAGACCGCCGAGCCGCATCCCAAGCTGCCGGGAACGGTATTCACCGCCGCGAAAGAGCTCGAAGAGGCCGGCGGCCAGGCGCTGCCGATCGTCGGGGACGTCCGCGACCCGGATTCGGTCGAGGCCGCGGTGGCCAACGCCGTCGAGCAGTTCGGCGGCATCGACATCTGCGTGAACAACGCTTCGGCAATCAACCTGGGGTCCATCACCGAGGTGCCGATGAAGCGGTTCGACCTGATGAACGGCATCCAGGTGCGCGGCACGTACGCGGTGTCTCAGGCGTGTATCCCCCACCTGAAGGGCCGGGAGAACCCGCACATCCTGACGCTGTCGCCGCCGGTGCTGCTCGGAAAAGAGTGGTTGAAGCCGACGGCCTACATGATGGCCAAGTTCGGTATGACGCTGTGCGCGCTGGGCATGGCCGAGGAGTTGCGCGACGAGGGGATCGCGTCGAACACCCTGTGGCCGCGCACGCTGGTGGCCACCGCCGCCGTGCAGAACCTGCTCGGCGGTGACGAGGCGATGGGCCGCGCCCGCAAGCCCGAGGTGTACTCCGACGCTGCGTACGTCATCCTCAACAAGCCCTCCCGCGAGTACACCGGCAACACGTTGTTATGCGAAGACGTGCTGATGGAATCCGGCGTCACCGACTTGTCGGCGTACGACTGCGTGCCGGGCGGCAAGCTCGGCGTCGACTTCTGGGTGGACGGCATCAACCCGCCGGGATAC
>DASZKQ010000060.1:0-6631 GCA_035552835.1 Mycobacterium sp.
GAAGGCAACCCGGTCGCGGACGCCCGCTTCGTTCGAGACGATCACGATCCCACCACCGCCGAGATCGCGTTTACCGTTGCCGACGCCTATCAGGGCCGCGGTATCGGTTCCTTCTTGATCGCGGCGCTCTCCGTCGCCGCCCGGGTCGACGGAGTCGAAAAGTTCTCCGGCCGGATGCTCGCCGACAACGTGGCGATGCGGACGATCATGGACCACTACGGCGCTTTCTGGCAGCGCGACGACGTGGGGGTGGTCACTACCGTCATCGACGTGCCCGATCCGCGCAAGATTCCGCTGAGCCGTGATATGGCGAATAAGATCAAACACGCTGCGCGCCAAGTTATTAGGGCTGTCGGCTAACATGCGGCCCTCGGCCGCTGCGGTGGTTGTCGTTGTCCTGCTGCTCGCCTCGTGTGCGCACGCACGCCAACCCGCGCCGGCGCCGTCGGGTACCACTGCGGCTCGCCACATCGACCCCGCCAACATCAGACGGGTGGGACGCGAACTGCCGCCTGGCTATGAGGTGACCGCGGTTTCGGGCGAGGCCGCGCCACCGGCGATCTGGGGTCTTGGCGGGAATAGCGCATCGATCCCGGCGCGCTGCGCGGCGCTGGCCGACCCGGCCGGCGGTCACGGGCAATCCGCGCAAGGCATTTCGGGATCCGGCGCGGGCGGCATCGTGTACGCGGTGGTCGCGGCTGCACCGAGCGGACCGGTTTCGCTGGATCAGTCGCTCGTTACCCAGTGCCGGCGCTGGACCATGACCAGCGGGCGTGCGACCGCCCGCGTTCATCTGGTCGATGCTCCTCGCATCGACGGCGTCGAAACCCTCGGCATGGCTACCGATATCACCACGTCGGTTGAGGGCGGCAACCAAATCGGCTCCCGGGCAAACACCTTCACGGCCTATCTCGGCGACTACTACGCCTTCACCACGCTGATCAGTGACCCCGGCTCAGCGCAGTCGCCGCTGCCGCCGCAGTTCGCCGCCGACCTGCTGGTGAAAGCGGTGTCGGCGTTACGCGGCTGAGGGCGGTGCATTAGATTGACGCGGATGATGCGGATAGCGGTCGCGATCGGAAGTGCCTGCTTGCTGGCGGCCTGTTCGCACGGATCTTCGGACAACGCCCCCTCCGCCGATATCACCAAGATTTCGCAGGTGGACTCGAGCTTCGGACCGGGATATAAGGTCAAGGACGTCCCGAAGACCGGAATTGATCCCAAGGTGCTCTCAACGCACAAGCTTCCGCCGGGGCTGACGTTCGACCCTCCCGATTGCTCGTCATTCGTGGTCGGCGAGGACATGCCACCGGGCCTGCAGGGGAACATGGCCGCCGTCGCCGCCGAGGGTGCCGGCAACCGCTTCATTGCCATGGCCGTGCAGACGTCCGAGCCGGTGCCGTTCAACGACCCGGGGCGAAGCTGCAAGAAAGTGGCATTCCAGGGCGGCCAGATGCGCGGCCTCATCGAGGTCGTCGATGCGCCGCACATCGACGGGACCCGCACGCTGGGAGTGCACCGTGTCCTGCAAACGGTGGTTAACGGAAAGCCGCGCAGCGGCGAGCTTTACAACTACTCCGCGCACTTCGGCGACTATCAGGTGATCATCACCGCCAACCCGCTGCTGCGACCCGACAAGCCCGTGACCCCCGTCGACACCAACCGGGCGCGCGACTTGCTGGTCAAATCGGTCGCGGCAGTCAGAAGCTGATTTCTAACGCACGTCTTTCGGCCGGAACTGGATACTGACCCGGGCGCCGGTAGCGGACGACGTTTTGGGAACCGAGTGCTCCCAGGTTCGCTGACAGGAACCGCCCATCACCAGCAGATCGCCATGAGCCTGTGGCAGCCGCAACGACGGCCCGCCCCCGCGGGGCCGCAGCGCGAAGGTGCGGGTGGCGCCGAGGCTGACGATCGCCACCATGGTGTCCTGGGTGCTGCTGCGACCGATGGTGTCGCCATGCCAGGCGACGCTGTCCGACCCGTCGCGGTACCAGCACAGGCCTACGGTGGTGAACGGCTCGCCCAACTCACCGGCGTAGATGTCGTTGAGCCGGCGGCGCACCCGGCTCAGCCGCGGATGCGGCGGATCCTCGACGGCGAGGTTGTGAAAACTGACCATGCGGGGCACATCGAGTACGCGGTCATACATCTGACGGCGCTCCGCGCGCCACGGCACTGTCGCCAGCAGTTCGCTCAATAAGTCGTCGGCGCCGGTCAGCCAACCGGACCGGATATCGATCCAGGCTCCGTTGCCCAGCGGCCTGCGCTCGTTGCACTCGAACAACGATTCCTGTACCGCAATCGCCACGGCGCCGAGTCTATCGCACACTCGTTCGAACTTCGCGCGGCGATGATGCGGGCCGTGCAGCGGCCCGGGTGAGGAGCCGCGCCATTGAACTACAGCCGGGCCGGCCCGGGACCTTGGTTGGCGAGCACGTCGCCCGGATTGGACAACGCGCAACTGCGCAGACTCAAACAACCGCAGCCGATGCAGTCTGCGAGGTTGTCGCGCAACCGCTGCAGATGCAGGATCCGATCGTCGAGGTCGGCCCGCCAGCCGGCCGACAGCCTCGCCCAGTCCCGGCTGGTCGGAACCCGATCGGCGGGCAGGGCGGCCAGTGCCGCGCGGACGCGCGCCAGCGGGATGCCCAGCCGGTGCGACATCCTGATGAACGCGACGCGGCGTAGCGTGTCGCGACTGTAGCGGCGCTGGTTGCCCGACGTGCGCCTGCTGGTGATCAGCCCCCGCCGCTCGTAGAAGTGCAAAGCCGAGACCGCAACGCCGGCCCGGGCGGCCAGTTCTCCGGGAAGCAGTTCCTCGGTGTCCATAACCTAAACCATAGTCCCGGTTATGCGGTTTGCGCTGACCAGGGAAAACGAGCCCAGAGAGGTGCAGACGCAGTGCATTGAGGGGCTGAATACCTTGAATTAGGCAACGTCCCTGTGGACAGGGTGGTTCGCCTTACTCCCTAGCGGCACAGCCGATTTCGCCTCACGGACTCGGCTCATGTCATCGGTTTGGTTCCGCAACCGATGTCAGCATCGGCATCACGCGCGGAAGCGGCTGAGCGTGCGCATCTTGTTCATCACGTCCAGTGCGGCGACCTTGTAGGCCTCCGCGAACGTCGGGTAGTTGAACACTGCATCCACCAGATACTCAAGCGTGCCGCCACAGCCCATCACCGCCTGCCCGATGTGCACGAGTTCGGTCGCATTGGTGCCGACGATGTGCACACCTAGCAGCTTCAGGTCGTCGGGGGACACCAGCAGTTTGAGCATGCCGTGGGAGGCGCCGGAGATCTGGCCGCGGGCCAGTTCTCGGTAGCGGGACACGCCGACCTCGTAGGCGATCGAGTCGTTGGTGAGTTCGACTTCGGTGGCGCCGACATAGGACAGCTCCGGGATCGTGTAGATGCCGATCGGCTGCAACTCGATCATCCCGGCTGTCGGCTCGCCGAAGGCGCGGTAGGCGGCTAGCCGACCTTGCTCCATCGACGTGGCGGCCAGGGCCGGGAACCCGATCACATCGCCGACGGCATAGATGTGTCCGACCTTGGTGCGGAACTCGCCGTCGACTAAAACCCTTCCGCGGCTGTCGGTTTCCACCCCGACATTGGACAGGTCCAGATGGTCGGTCTGGCCCTGCCGACCAGCCGAGTACATCACCGCCTCAGCGGGGATCTGCTTGCCGCTGGCCAGGGTGGTGACCGTGCCGGAGGCGCCGACGTCGACCGCGGTCACCTCCTCGCCGAACCGGAATGTGACGGCCAGCTCGCGCAGGTGAAACTGGAGGGCCTCGACGATCTCGGGATCACAGAAATCCAGCATGGTATGCCGTTTTTCGATGACGGTCACATTGGTGCGCAGGGCGGCGAACATCGACGCGTACTCGATGCCGATAACGCCGGCGCCAACTACCACCATTGATCCCGGCACGAACTTCAGGTTGAGGATCCCGTCGGAGTCCAGCACCCTCTCTTCGTCGAACTCGACGCCCGGTGGTTGCGCCGGCTTGGTACCGGTGGCGATGACGATGTAGCGCCCGATGACGGCGACCCGCTCTGCACCGCGCTGGTCCTCGACCAGCACCGTGTGCTCGTCGATAAAGCGGCCGTGGCCCATGTAGAGCTCAATGTGGTTGCGGATCAGCTGCGAGCGCACCACCTCCTGCTCCTTGCCAATGACGTGCTGGGTGCGCGCCAACAGGTCGGCGGGGGTGATGTTTTCTTTTACTCGGTAACTCGCGCCGTAGAGTTCGCGCTGAGTTATGCCGGTCAGGTAGAGCACCGCCTCGCGCAGCGTCTCCGACGGGATGGTGCCGGTGTTGGTGCACACGCCGCCGAGCATCTGGTCGCGTTCGATGACCGCCACGGTTTTGCCGAGTTTGGCTGCGGCGATGGCCGCCTTCTGCCCGCCGGGTCCTGAGCCGATGACGACGAGGTCGTACTGCCGCATGGACGGGTGCACGTGCGCTCCTCTAATCTCTGCGTTGATTGCGGCGAGTCGCGCTGCCCGTAAATTCCTTACGTGTGGAGCTGATTGGCGAAGTCGGTATCGACGTGGGGGTCAGCGGTCTGGCTAACTTGGTTGCGGCGGTGGGATTTCCAGAGTTGGTCATCGAGCGGGTGACCAATCCCACACGGATAGGTCGGCGGGTGGGTACTCGGCGCAGTGATCGGTTTCTTTGGCGGTGACGCCTTTATTGTTGAAGAAGATCTTCGCCCAGTTGGGCCACGCTGCCGTCGTGGGATCGGCAAAGTTGGTGACCATTTGTTCGGAGTAGGCTCTGCGATCCGCAGGGCTGAGGGAATAGAAGTTTTGCGCACTGTCGATGGCGGCCTGTTGAACCTGGGGCGCCTTATTGTGCTTATCGATCATGTAGCGCTCATAGTAGATCGGCGTGAAATCGCGTGCGGCGGCGAGGATCTGCTCGGCAGTGCAGGTAGTGACGATCATCCGGTGCGGGATCGGGTAATCGTCGGTGGAGTCAGCCACCGCGGTGGCGGGCAACGTCGATAGCGCGACCGCGGCGGGGAGCGCCGCGAGGCCGGCGCGCCGAACGGAACGTGCTCGCGCGCGCCTCGGTGGGTGCATGGGTATCTCCTCTGTTCGCGGTGTGGCGGGCTGGCGTCGCGGATTGGGCTGCACCATCATTGGTGGCGTGCCGCGGCTGCGGTCAGGACCGGCACCTGGTCGGGGCAGTAGGTGCCGATTGCGGCGGCGAGGAATTGGTAGCTTTGCGCGGTGGTGGTGCCGCGTGGCAGGTTGACCAACGCGAAGTGGGCGGACTTGTCCGCGGTGGTGTCGAGGCCGTTGTGCAGTCGTTCACAGGTGATCTTGCCCAGCCACGCGGTGGAGTCGAGGGGACCGTAGATGCCGAACCCGTGAAGCTGATTGGCGAAATCGGTATCCGGGTCGGCGTGTGCCGGGGCGGCCAGGGTGAGCATGGCCGCCGTGAGCATGGCCGGCACGGAGAGCTTCGCTGATCTCATTGCGGTCCTTCGTGACTCATCGCACTTACGCGGAGCGGCTGGGTCGTGGCCGTCTCGTCGGTCGGCTGCTGAATCCGGGGCCGGTTATAGTCGCCGCGGGGGTAGACGACTTGCGGCCACCAGAACCACCGTCCCAGGAGGGTGGCGATCGAGGGCATCAGCAGCGAGCGCACGATCAGGGTGTCGAGCAGGAGGCCGATGGCGATGGTGGAACCCAGCTGAGCGACAATGATCAGACTGCTTCCGAGCATGGAGGCCATGGTGACGGCGAACACCAGGCCCGCAGAGGTCACCACGCCACCGGTGCCGGCCATGGACCGGATCATTCCGGTCTTGAGTCCGGCGTGGATCTCGTCCCTGATCCGGGAGACCAGCAGCAGGTTGTAGTCGGATCCGACAGCCAACAGGATGATGACCGACATCAGCATCACCAGCCAGTGGATTTTCATGCCGAAAAGGTCCTGCCAGATGAGCACCGAGAGCCCAAAGGATGCCGCAATGGAGCTGGCCGCGGTGCCGACGATGACGGCCGCGGCAACCAGGGCTCGGGTGAGGATCAGCATGATGATGAAGATCAGCGTGAGCGAGGACACCACCACGATCATGAGGTCATATTTGGCGCCGTCGTGCATGTCTTTGAAGGTGGCGGCCGTCCCACCCAGGTAGATTTTGGCGTCCGACAGGGAGGACATTTTCAGCCCGTCCTGGGCGGCTTTTCTCTCCGCGTCGACACGCGCGATTCCCTGCGGGGTCATCGGATCTTCCTGGTGGGTGATGAAGAAGCGAGCGGACTTGCCGTCGGGTGAGAGGAACATTTTCAAGCCCCGAACGAACTCCGGGTTTTGGAACGCTTCGGGTGGCAGGTAGAAGAGGTCACCGTTCTTGGCGGTGTCGAAACTTTGCCCCATGACGATCGCGGTGTCATTGAGCGCCGCATTTTGGTTCTGTATTGCAGTCAAGGTGCTTAACGTCGCGAGTATCGATTCCCGGCTGGACCTCGTGATCTCGATAATCGGGACCAGCAGCGCGACCGTCTGCGGCAAGAGCGTATCCAGTTTTTGGGTGTCTTGGTTGACGTTGTGCACCTTCTCGGTGAGCTGATCTACGCCGTCCAAGGCGTCGAATAACGACCTCAG
>DASZKQ010000061.1:0-3615 GCA_035552835.1 Mycobacterium sp.
AGTTCGGTCATCGGGCGGGACGCCCTGGGCTAGCAGATTCGGATCCAGTGGATAGGGACCGAGGGTGTGCTGGCGCATCGCCAACGGCATATACGGCTTGTCGCTGTTGCAGATTTCGACCGTAGGCGCGCGCTTACCCGGGTGACCCATGCAGGGATAGTTGCGGGCACCGCGAACCGACATCGGTGAATCCTGCGGGAGTTTGCAATACAAGCCGTCCGGTGTGTCGATGTCGCTGAGGTCGTCCGGGGATCGCCATTGGTTGGGTGGCATGAAGCCGACCGTGCAAATAGGCGGATCGTCGACCGTGAATGCGAAGTCACCGTGAGCCATACCGTCGGTCTGGTTTTCACCCGTAGCGGCCTGCTCGATAGCAACCCCCGGCGGCAGCAACACCAGCAGCTGCTCGATCGAGGGGTGGTAGGTGACGCCGATCTGCCCGATGGTGGTGAGGTTGGCAAGCAACACCGGCAGCGTCGGTTTGATCTGTTCGAGAAGCCGCGACGCCTCGTTCGCCGCCTCAGGACCATTGCGCAATATGGTGCGGAAGTTCGAATCGTCCTGTACCAGCACATCCGAAATGCCGGCGAAGCTACGTGCCCACGTCCTGATCGAATCGGCGGTGCGTGCCTGCGTATCCAGCAGCGGCCCAGTGTCTTCGGTCAGGGCTTTGGTGCGATCGACGACGCCGTTGGCGTCGCGGGATATCGTCGTCGTGGAATCGAACAGGGACCCCAGGTCGTATCCGGTTCCGTTGAAGCCCTGGAAGGACTCGTCGAGCAATTGGCCGAGTTTGGTCTTCGGAATGCTTTGGACCAAGCCATTGACCTGGTCGAGCATCGGCCCGACCGGCTGCGGAATCGTCGTGTCGCGTGCGGCGATTACTGAGCCGTCGTGCAGGTAGGGCGGCGAATCGGTTTTGGGCCGCAGGTCCACGTATTGCTCGCCCACCGCGGAGACGCTGAGCACCTCCGCTGTCAGGTCCGCGGGGACCTTGGGTGAAGTGCTAAGCGACAGCGTGGCTTTCGCGCCGGTCGGCGTCAGACCCACCGAGGTGACCTTACCGAGCTGAACCCCGCGGTAGGTCACGTTGGAAAACCGGTACAGGCCGCCGGTGGCCGGGACCTCCAGCGTCACCGTCATCCGCCCGATGCCCAGCAGGGTCGGCGCCTGGATGTAGAAGAGGACCATGGCGATCACACCGATGATCCCGACGGTCGTGAAAATGGCAAGCTGGATCCGGACGAAACGCGACAGCATCTACCCACCGCCTTCCGTCGGCGCCGGAGCCGCACCCGGAAACGGCCCGGGCGGGGCCCCATAATTCCCCGGTCCCGGTCCCGGTACCGCACCCGGCGGAGGTGGGGGCAGCGGCAACGCGTTGGGATCGACCCACGGTGGCCTCAGGGGGTTATGCAGCGGGTCGAGCGTGTATTGCAAGCGATACGGATCCCCGGGCACCGGCGGCAGGGGCATGTCCAGCTGCCCCCAGTGGGTTCCCGGCAGCAAAGTCCTCTTGAGCCGTGGAATCGTCAGGTCGAAATCGAAATGCAGGTTGAAGAAGTCGCCCCGGACCGCTCGGTCGACGAAGTTCTGGGTGAACGGGAACACGAACCCCGCCGCGACCGCCGTGCCGAGCTCCGGCCCGACGTCGGCGAGCGCTCTGATGGTGGGCTCCAGGTTTTTGAGATTCTTGACGAGGTCGGCCTGAGAGTCGTTAATCAACCGGTTGGCGGTGTTGCTGAACACGCGAAGATGATCCAGGGCGGCCGTCAGACGCGGCCGCTCCTTGACCAACACCTCGAGCGCCGGCGGTATCTTGCGCAGCGCGTCAGTGAGTACGTCGCGTTGGTCGGCGAATGTGCCGGCAAGCCGGTTCAGCGCCTGGATCGAGGCGACGATGTTGTCGCGCTGGTCGTCCAGAGTTCCCACGAACGTGTCGAGGCGGGTAATCAGGTCACGTATGGCGCCCTCGTGGCCGGACAGGGCGGCGGAGAAATTGTGGATGACCTCCCCGATCTGTCCCAGTCCGCCGCCGTTGACGACCGCGCCCAACGATGACAGCGTCTGCTCCGTGGACGGGTAGGCCGATGACCGGCTCAGCGGGATGGTGGCGCCCGGCTGCAGCCGTCCGCTCCCCTGCTCGCCGGGCGGAGTATTGAGCTCCACGTGCATCGAGCCCAGCAGGCTGGTCTGACCGACGGTGGCTACTACGTTGGCCGGGACGACGACATCGCGCTTGACCGAGATCTCGACGTCGGCGTGCCAGGCTTGCACCCTCATCTCACCGACACTGCCGACGACGACGTCGTTGATCATCACCGGCGAATTCGATTCCATCGTACCGACATTCGGCAGCTCGACGTGGTAGATGTTGGCGCCCGGCCCGCGTCCGACCGCACCGGGCAGGGGTAGTGAGTTCAGGCCGTGGAATGCGCATCCTGTCG
The DNA here is from genome assembly GCA_035552835.1 of Mycobacterium sp. Classification (GTDB taxonomy): domain Bacteria; phylum Actinomycetota; class Actinomycetes; order Mycobacteriales; family Mycobacteriaceae; genus Mycobacterium. Next base: position 2,448 of record DASZKQ010000061.1, read on the forward strand.
ACGTCAACACCATGCAACAGCCGACGGCGAACACCCGCCGAGCCGCCACCCGGGCGATCATTGCTGGGGCCCGTCGGTTGGCAGCAGCATGTCCGACACGGTCGGCGCCGGTGGTGGCGGCATCGGTGTCGACGCGGGCGGCGGCAGCGGCATCGCCGCGCCCGGTATCCGCTCCGGCGGCACCGCCCCCGGCGGTCCCACCGGATCACCCGGCAGGCCGGTGTAAGCCGACACCGCGGGCGGGGTCTCGGGCGGTCCGGGTTTCGGGCCCTCGCCGCCGGGGGCCAGGCGCGGTTCGGTATAGAGGATCTTGGAAGGGTCTATCGACTTCTGCAGGAATATGTTGATGGGAATCGGCAGATTGTTGAAGTTGAGCAGCCGCAGCCCGGGACCGAGAAACAGCGCGCACAGCTTGGCCGATTCGACCGAGGTGACGGTCTCGAGGGCGTTCATTTGCGAGCAGCCCGGAACGGGCACCGGAACAAACAAACCCGACGCCACGGGATTAGCGAAATTCATGATTCCGAACCCGCCCACGATGGTTCCGGTGTCGGCGTTGTAGTCGTTGAAGAAGTTGCCGAGCGCGTTCGGCGCGCCATGCAGAATGTTTTCCAGCGCCATGTGCTGATCGACCAGGATCTGCGTGACATCGGCCAACCGGGCAATCTGCTCGCTGGTCTGGTTGCGAGTCCCGGCGATGAATCGCTGCACCACGCCGACCGCCGTCGACAGATCGGTCAGCGCCGCGTCCAGCTCGGATCTGCTGTCGTCGACCACGCTGGTGAGCGTGGCCAGGCGGTCGTTGAACTGCACGAGCTGGATGTTGCTGTCGCGCAGCGCGGTGACGAAGATCTGCAGATTTTTGATGATGTCAACGATGTTGCCGCTACCGTTGGCGAGGATCCGGCCCACCCCTGACAGTTGACCGAGTGTTTGCCGGAGCTTCTCGCCGTTGGCGTCGAGCGCATTGGCGGCGCTGTCGATGAACCGGCCCACCGACGTGCCCGATACACCACTCTGGGGTCCCAAATCCGTTGCCAGCCGCATCAACTGGCTTTTGACCTCATCCCACTCGACGGGCACCGCGGTGCGTTCGACGGGTATCACCGCGCCGTCCGGCATGACTGGGCCCCTGGTCCGGTAGGCGGGAGTGAGTTGGACGTAACGG
>DASZKQ010000062.1:0-2583 GCA_035552835.1 Mycobacterium sp.
TTGACCCGGGCCGAAGCGGATCTGGCGGGATCGCCGGTGAGTCTCGGCGAGGTGACCCCCGACGTCGCCGCACGTTGGCTGGCCCTGGCGCTGGTCAGCACCTCGGCGGACCTGGTTGGAATCGCCCGGGGCGCGCACGCCGTCGCGTGCGACTACGCAAAGATCCGCGAACAGTATGGCAAGACGATCGGGTCGTATCAGGCGATCGCGCATCTGCTCGCCGAAAGCCTTGCGCTGATTGAAGGTTCGGTGAGCGTGTTGCGCCATGCCGCGTGGGCGGTCGACGAATTGGCGCCGGCGGAGGCCATTCGGGCCGCACAGGTCGCGAAGGTTTACTGTGCGCGCGCCACCCGGACCGTCTGCGAGACCGCCGTGCAGGTGCACGGCGGCATCGGCAATACCTGGGAATGCCTGGTTCATGTCTATCTGCGCCGCGCGCTGACGTCGACCGAACTGTGGCCGGTTACGCTGAAGGAGATCGACTTTGGACTTTCGTGACTCGCCCGACGAGGCCGCCTTCCGGGAGCGGCTGCGGTCCTGGCTTTCGGTGCACGCCAAGCAATACTTCGGCTCCGGAGACGAATACTGGGAGCGCATGGCCGACTGGCATCGGGCGCTGTACGACAACGGCTTCTTCGGCCTGTCCTGGCCCCGCGGCTACGGCGGCCAGGATTTGCCGCCCATATACGACGTGATCGTGGACGAAGAGCTGGTGCGCGCCGGCGCGCCACCGCGCCCCAGCGTGGGCTACCTGGTCTACGGCATCGGCAGGCACGCCGGCGACGAGCTGCGGAAGCGCTTTTTGCCCGGCATCATCAATGGAAGCGAGCGGTGGTGCCAGGGTTTCAGTGAGCCCGGCGCCGGTTCGGACCTGGCATCGCTGACCACCACCGCCACCCGCGAGGGCGACAACTATGTGGTGCACGGACACAAGATTTGGACGAGCTACTCCGATGTTGCCGACTGGTGCCTGCTGCTGGCCCGTACCGACCCCGAGGCCAAACGCCACCGCGGCCTGTCGGCGTTCGTGCTCGAGATGAAACAGCCTGGCGTGCAACAGCGCCCGCTGCGCATGATGAACGGAGTCACCAACGAATTCGGCCAGGTTTTCTTCGACGGCGCAACGGTGCCGGCGGACCGGATGGTCGGCGTCCCCGGGGAAGGCTGGGCCGTCGCTATGACCGTCGTCGGACACGAGCGCGAACCGTCCACGCTCGGCTACGCGGCGAGATACGGCAAGCTCGTCCGAAGTCTGTTCGCGCACTGGGATGATCGCGAAGGTCCCGTTCCCGAAGAGCTCGCGTGGGCGGCGGTCGAGTCGGAAATGCTTACGCACCACGTCCGGCGGCGCCTGTCCGAGCAGCTGGACGGGGTGTCGCACGGGCCCGAAGGGTCGCTCGACAAACTGCTGATGACCTGGGTGGAGCAATCCGTCGGGCACGCGGCGCTGGCCGTGGCGGGGACCCGCGATCCAAACCTGCTCAGCGACTATCTGTATAGCCGCGCGCAGAGCGTGATGGGCGGGACATCACAGATACAGAAGAACATCATCGCTTCACGAATCTTGGGATTGGGAGTCTGACGTGTACGACATGCCTGCCGAAATCGACGTCCGCGCCGAGGGTCCACTGCGCATCATCACCCTGAATCGGCCCGACTCTCTCAACTCGGTCAACGACAACCTCCACGTCGGACTCGCGCGCCTGTGGCAGCGATTGACCGATGACGCCACGGCTCGGGCCGCGGTGATCACCGGGGCCGGCAGGGCGTTTTCGGCCGGCGGCGATTTCTCGTACCTCAAAGAGCTGTCAGCCGATGCCGATCTGCGCGCCAAGACAATCCGAGACGGACGCGAGATCGTGCTGGGCATGGCCCGGTGCCGAATTCCCGTGATTGCCGCCGTCAACGGCCCGGCCGTCGGACTCGGCTGCAGCCTCGTCGCGCTGAGCGACATTGTCTACATCGCCGAAGACGCCTACCTCGCCGACCCGCACGTGCAGGTGGGGCTGGTGGCGGCCGACGGTGGCCCGCTGACCTGGCCCCTGCACATCAGCCTGCTGCTGGCCAAGGAGTACGCGCTAACCGGCACCCGTATCAGCGCGCAGCGCGCCGTCGAACTTGGTCTGGCCAACCACGTGGTGGCCGACCCCGTTGCGGAGGCAATCGCTTGCGCCAAAAAGATTCTGGATCTGCCCCAGCAAGCTGTCGAAAGCACCAAGCGGGTGCTCAACATTCATCTGGAGCGGGCTGTCCTCGCCAGTTTGGACTACGCGCTGTCGGCCGAAAGCCAGTCGTTCCAAACCGAGGACTTCCGGTCGATCGTCACCAAGCTGGCGGCGGGCAAGAACTGAACTTGGGTCAACCGCGAGCGTAACGCCACGGCGAATTTTCGTCCGGCGGGTTCACGCGGCGTTACGCTCGCGACGAGTCGTGTGCCCGCAGGAACTCACGCACCACGTGATCGAACCGGTCTGGCTCCTCGATGAACGGCATGTGAGAGCTCGACTCGAACAACTCAAACCGCGAGCCGTCAATACGCCGGTGCATTTCCCACATGTGCTCAGGTGCGCATTCGTCATACCT
>DASZKQ010000063.1:0-3934 GCA_035552835.1 Mycobacterium sp.
TCATCCGCTCCGGCCGGGTTTCCTCACGAAAGCGCGAGACGCGACCCGAAGTGTGAGCTTCGCTTTCCTTCTTCTGCGAGCTTTCCGGATCGGCCAGCTTACCGATGACCGTGATCTCCTCGCGGTCGACGATGACAGTCGGGTCACCGTCGAACCAAGCGTCGGGCAAGCGTCCGGCGAACCAGTCCGCTGCGTCGCTGGCATCGGGTTGGCCAGCTTGCTGCCAGCCGCCCGGACGGCCATAGCTCCGCCCATGTCCATGTTGGTGTTTCATACTTACATAATTACACGATTTCAGGCATTGCAGAAATAGGTCTCGCCAGCGGTGAATGCCCCCGGGGTCGACGAGTGTGGGCTTAGGGCACGATTTGGGCGGAAATCGTGACACAAGCCCACATTCGGCGGAAAAGAAAACCGTTGATCTGACCGGTGCAGAGTTGTAGCTTTAGTAGCGAAGCAGGCCCGGAAAGCGACGAATTCCAAAGAGCCGGTCAACGGAGTGAAAACCGGCCGCGCAGGATGTACGAGACGCCTCCCAACGTCCTCCGGGCCTGCCTCTATGTGTTCTCGGTATCGCCGTCGCCCCGCCGGGCGCGAAAAAGCTTTGGCTCACCCTTGATGCCCTTGAGATGACGCGCGCCGGCGAACGACCAACTGAAGCCTGCGTCATCGCCGAGCTCATCCCGCGTCGCTTCGGCAGCCAGCACCGCTCCGGGCCGGGCCACCGCCGTCACCCGGCTGGCCAGGTTCACCGGGCTGCCGAACCAATCGCCGGCCCGGCTCACCGCAGATCCCGACGCGATGCCCGCGCGCAGCCGGGGGAAGTCGTTGTCGCCATCGGTGATTTCGACGAGCTTGAGCACCGCATCCAGCAGCGGCGCCGGCTCAGTGCAGACGAACATCACCGCGTCGCCGATCGTCTTGACGAAGCGGACCGGTGGGGCCGCCACGTCGCGGGCCAGGTCGGCCAGCCGGTTGGCCAATTGCCCCAGCTCCTCGGCCGGCACCTCCTCGCCCAGCCGGGTGAAGCCGACCAGGTCGGCGAAGGCGACAGTGATGTGCCGGGCTCCGGGCAGCGGAGCGCCCGCCGCACGCTCACTGGCGTTGACGGCTTCGGTCTCCATCGAATGTCGCAGGTGCATGAACAACATGTCCTCGATCATCGGACCCAGCAGCGGCTTGATCTGGGTCACCAACGCCTGGGATTCCTTGGCGATCTCCAACTCAGTTGCGCCCGGACGCAAGATCGACGCCAACGCCGTGTAGCGCATCACCTCGGCGGCGTGTGCCAGACCTTCGGCCAATACCCGCACCACAAGCACGATGTTGTCGGAGTTCAGACCCATCTCGATGAACCGCTGCGCGTATGTGGCGGCCACGCCGTCGGCCCGCATGTGCACGGCCGCATCGGGGTCATCCACCCGCGACAGCCCGATGGCGCGTTGCACCCGCTGCAGCAGCTCTAAATCAACGCCGTAGCTTTCACTGATCTCCCGCGCTGACATGTAGGTGCCGTCGTCGCCCAGCACCCGCCGCGAGATCAGCAGCATGGGAGCGAACGCATTCCGAATCTCGTCGGCGGTGATGCCCTGCTCGAACAGCCACTCGATCAGCTCGGCGCGCTCGGCGCGCGCGCTGCCGTCCAGATCTCCCAGCAGCTCCTCGATGTTCGGGTCGAGCGTGTCGTCCACATCGCCAACGTATAACGCGGCAAGGCATCATGTGAATCTGATGACCACACCGCTGCTGGAAGGGTTTGCGCCTGTCGTCGACGACGGCGCCCGGCTGCTGATCTTGGGATCGTTCCCCAGCGTGCAGTCGCTGGCGACCCGGCAGTATTACGGCAACCCGCGAAATGCGTTCTGGCCGATCACCAGTGCACTGCTCGGCTTCGACGCGCAGGCAGCATACGAAACCCGGCTGGCCGCATTGCAATCCCACGGCGTGGCGCTCTGGGATGTTCTGCACAAGTGCCGTCGCCCTGGCAGCTCAGACGCCAAGATCGACCCGAAGAGCTTAGTGGTAAACGACTTTGGTCAACTCTTCGCCACTTACCCTCGCATCAGGCGGGTGTACTTCAACGGCGACACCGCGAACAAGCTATTCCGCCGACTGGTCCACATCGACGCGCCGGTCAGCTTCCAGCTGTTGCCGTCCACCAGCCCGGCGCGTGCGATGCCGGCGGGCCAGAAGCTGGACGCCTGGCGGGTGATCTCGCCATCATGACACCGGCGGCCGCCGGTGCGCCCACGGCCTGGCCGCCTCGATCTGCGCACTCAGCGCCAGCAGCGTCGCCTCGTCGCGCGGACGGCCGACCAGCTGAACCGACAGCGGAACACCGTGGCGGTCCAGCCCCCACGGCACGGCGGCGGCGGGCTGGCCGGTGAGATTCCAGATCTCGAAGAACGGCACCCGCCTCGACACCAGCAGCAAGCTCGAGATGGCGCCGCGGCGTTGGTAGGCGCCGATGCGCGACGGTCCGGTCGCGTTGCCAGGTGTGATCACGACGTCGACATCGTCGAAGATCGATTGGATCCGGGCGGCCAGCGCCGACTCCCCCGCCCGCACGTTCGCCATCCGCCGATCAGAGAGCAGCGACCCGATGCGCGCCATGTTGCGGGTCCGCTTCTCCAATCGGTCTTGGTGCGGCAGCGAGCGGACGTCGTTGTAAATGCCCCGGAAATAGCGCGGCAGGTAGTTAGCGTAGATCGCCGCCGGTGGATAGTCGGGGTCGCGCACGACGACGTCGTGGCCAAGCTCGCGCAGCAGCGCACCCGCCTCATCGACCGCCGCCCGTTGCTCCTTGCCGATGTTGACGACCAATGGCGGTGGAACCTTGGTGCTCAACGCAATTCGCAGCCGGCCGGGTTCGCGAGCGGCGGCGCCGACGAATCCTGCGTCCGGGCCGGGCATCGTCGTCGTCGCATCCAGAAACAACGCCGCGTCTTTCACCGACCGCGCAATCGGACCGTTGACACTCAGCCCGCACCACGCGTCGTCGTGCGGCGCCAGCGGGACCCGATCGCGCTGCGGCTTGATCCCGAACAGACCACACCACCCCGACGGGATCCGGATCGAGCCGCCGCCATCGGAACCCAATGCCAGAGGTGCCAGCCCGGCGGCTACCGCGGCACCGCTGCCGCCGCTGCTGCCACCCGGTGTGAGCGCGGTGTCCCATGGGTTGCGGGTCGCCCCGAACGTCAGCGATTCGGTGTAGGGCAACATCATCATTTCCGGCACACTGGTTTTGCCGATGATCACGACGCCCGCCGCGCGCAGCCGGGCGACCACCTCCGCGTCGCGGGTCGCCGGCGTCGAGACGGCGCTGCACCCGTACGTCGTCATCTCACCGGCGACATCGACGTCGTCTTTGATCGCGACCGGAACACCGAGCAGCGGCAGCCGCTCGCCGGCATCGAGGCGGCGCTGTGCGGCCTCGGCTTCCTGGCGCGCGATGCCGGCGAAGACCACGCGATAGCTGCGCAACCGCGGATCAAGCCGCGCGATCCGTTCCAGGTAGTTCTCGAGCAACGCGGGCGCGGTGACCGTGCCCTCGGCCAACATCCGCGCCTGTTCGGCCGCTCCCGCAAAGGCCAGATCTCTTTCATCCACGTCGAGGCACACTACTGCTATGGCCGACACGGCGTTCGATCAATTGACTCCAGCGCAACTCCGCCAACGCAGGACAATCAAGTGGAACCTCTTCGCGCCCGACGTGTTGCCGCTGTGGGTCGCCGAGATGGACTTCCCCACCGCACCGGCGGTGCTCGAGGGCATCCGGACGTGCGTCGCCAATGAGGAGTTCGGCTATGCACCGGTCGAGGATGACCTGCCGAGGGCAACCGCCGACTGGTGCCGACGCCGCTACGGCTGGCGGGTTCCGCCGGATTGGGTTCGGGTGGTTCCCGACGTGGTCAAGGGCATGGAAACCGTC
>DASZKQ010000064.1:0-9581 GCA_035552835.1 Mycobacterium sp.
GGCGTGGCGACCTATTGGTCGGCCCTGATTGGCGACGCGAAAGTCGAGGACGTGGCGTGGAGCTACCAGGACCCGCCACCAGAAAGCTTGCCCATCAAGGGATTTCTCAGCTTCGACGCCACCCGCGCCGAGGTTCTCGCCGAACTGCCCGCGGCACCTCAGGACGTCGGCGGCGAATAGTTCGGGCGCCCGAGCCCCAGCTCGTGCTGCGCGATCATGTTCCGGAACACCTCGAGGGTGCCGCCGTAAATGCCGGTCGGTGCGGCCAGCCGGAAAATGTATTCGGCGCCACCGTCGTCGGCGGCGCCCGTGGTGTCGATCGGCAGCGTCGACGCGGTGCCCAGCACATCCATCAGCTCCGGTGCGACATCACGCATGGTTTGCGCATTCGCCACCCGCCCGAACGTGCCCGGGGTGCTCAGGGCCGCCTCGGTGCGAGCGACGCCGCGGCCCAACCGATATGCTACTGACGTGTCGTCAAGCCGGCGGCGGCCATCAACGCCGCGTTGCGCGACTAGCGCCGCGATCTTGTCGATCGCCTCGGCCATCAGTGTCAGTTGTTCGCTCATTACCGCGATTCTTTGCAAGCCGTCGGCTTTGCTTTCTACGGTGCCGTGTTCGACGTCGAGCGCACCCCGCAGTACCGCCCAGCCGCCGTTGACCTCACCGATGCGGTATTTGTCGTCGACCCGTACGTCACTGTAGTAGACGATGTTGGTCCGGTCACCGTCGATGGTGCGAATGGGTTGGATCTCGATGCCCGGCGAGTCCAGCGGCACCAGGAACATGGTCAGGTTCTTGTGTTTTGGCGCTTCCGGGTCCGAGTTAGTCAGCAAGAAAACGTATTTCGCGTTGTGGGCATTGGACGTAAACATCTTGGAGCCGTTGATAATCCAGCCAGCGCCGTCGCGAACGGCGCGAGTCTTACAGGTCGCTACGTCGGAGCCGCCCTCCGGCTCGGTGTAGCCCAGGCACAGCCGGACGTGGCCGGACAGCACCCCGGGCAGCACCTCGTCGGCGAGCCCCGCGGATCCGAACTGCTGCACTGCGCGCGCCACCACGGCGGTGGTGCCCCAGTGGAACCACGGCGTGTGTACCCGGCCGATCTCTAAGTCCCAGATCCGCCGGCGCACCGCGCTGAAGCCACCCTCGGACTCGTCCTTCCAGTCGGCGGCCAGATAGCCTTCGCCACCCAGCGCCAAGTGCACGCCCTCGTCGAAATTCTCCCCGGTCTCCCGGTCCCGTCGGCGCACTTCGTCGGTGACGTGGACGGACAGAAACGCCCGCAACCGATCGCGGAATTCCTTGTCCTCCGCGGAGAGTTCGACGACGGAAAAGTCCATGACTGCTACAGCCGCGCCTCGGTTTTGATCGCGGTGTCGGTGGTGCGGAGCGGGCGGATCAGCGCGTCCTGTGCGAACGAGGCGATCAGCTCACCCTCTTGCGTGTGCACGGCGCCGCGCACATACGACATGCCGGCGCCCACCTGGGTGCTCTCGTGCGTGTACAGCAACCAACCCGACCAAGACACCGGCTCGTGGAAGCTGACCATCACCGTCATCGGCGCCGTGGACACGGTCAGATGCGACTGGCTGGTGCCGATGCCAGCATGAGCGCGCATCGTGGTCGAAATGCCCAAATGGCCGGTGAAATATGCGATCAGCGCCTTAGCCAAATCGTCGCGGGTGGGAATCGGGTCATAGTGCAGCCAGGCGTACAGCTCCGGCGGCCCGACTTCGTCGGGGCTGTTGACATCCACCACATCGACCAGCCGCAGTTCCCGCCCAGCCATCGGCATCGGCGAGACGTTGGCGTCGGCCGGCGCGGTCACATCGGGGCGAGGCAAGTGGTGGCGAATCACATCGGCCGACGGGACGTCGACGAGCGCGGTCACGGTGATGCAGCGGCGGCCGTTCTGCTTAACAAAGACCACCGCGGTCGCGGTGGAACGGCCTTCGTGGACCACGTCGATGTCGAATTCGACCGACGGCCCGACCATTACAGCGCGAGAGAACACAGCGTGCGCCGACCGCACCGACTTGTCCGGGAACCGTTTGGCGACCGCGACGATCACTTGCGCCAGCACCTGGGTGCCTTCGACCACCTGCCGTTCGTCCGCGCCGGCGATCCCGGTTTCAGCGGTGAAGCGGTCGGGTCCGTCGGCGCGCGCATCGAACAACTCGAGGAGGCCGGCGACCGACCAATGCGTCTGCTCAGATTCCGTCGTCACCTAGCGAGCGTGACATTTTCACCGAACATTGTAAAGCCTTAGCTAACCTCTTGAAGCCCACCCGCCTCAGCTCGCGTTGATCACCAGGGTTGCGAATCGCTCGATGGTTTCGGTTACATGCGCAACGCTGTCGCCCGGCAACCCCACTTGCAGCCAGGTGACGCCGAGCGCGGCCAGCTTCTCCATTCCGGTCAGGTAGGCGTCCGCGTTGAAGTCGTCGTCTGCCGGGCTGCCGCCATCGAAGTTGGTGAATACCACGTCGAACTTCGACCAGTCCCGGCCCGCCACGTCGACGCGGCGGCGCAGGTCGGCGATACCGTCGGCCAGGCCTTGCACCGAGTCGAGGGCCGCGGTGCCAGCAGTCTGGGCCAGCACGGCCGGCGCGGGGAACGGACACCAGCCGTCGCCCTTGTGCGCCACCCGCCGGCGCGCGGCCCCGGTGTTTCCGCCGACCCAGATCGGCGGATACGGGTCGCTTACCGGTCGGGGGTGGGCGGTGATGCCGTGCGCGGTGAAGTGCTTGCCCTCGAACGAGACGTCATCACCGGTCCAGATTGCTCGGATCACGTCGAGGGCCTCATCGAACAGGTCGGCCCGTTGTTCATAGTCAACGCCGAGGGCGGCGAACTCCCGCTTGAGATAACCGACTCCGACCGCGAGCGTGAATCGGCCGCCGGAAAGCAAATCCAGCGATGCACCAGACTTCGCCACTACGAACGGGTTTCGATACGGCAGCACCACGATGTTGGGAATCAGTCGCAGTGTGGTGGTCCGGGCCGCGGCGAAAGCCATCGCCACAAACGGGTCCAGTGCATCGTGTCCTCCGGCTTCCAGCCAGCGCTGAGTCGGCGCGGGGTGGTCGGTGAACCCGAAGCCGTGGAATCCGGCGGCTTCCGCGGCGACGGCAACCGCGGCGATGCCGTCGCCGCTGACCAGTTCCGGGTTATACGGGTGGCGGTGCATCGGGTGGGTGATGGTGAAATGCATCTGCCGCTTTCCTTAGCTGAGCGCCGAGAAGTATCCCTGCAAAATTACTGCGTGACACTTATACGATAATCTGTAAAGTCAGCCGGGCGGCCGCCTGGTCAGATCCAGCGCCACAGGAAGGTGCCGCAGTTGGGCATTGTGACCACGAGTTCGGAAACCGCCTTCGCCCGACCACCCGAAATCATCTATGACTTCGTCACGAACCCGGCGAACTCCGACGATGACCTATCCGGGCAGCGCGCACATCACCAACCTGCCCGACGAACTGCCGTTGAAGGTCGGCGACACCTGGCAGCAGTCCGGCGCCGACGGCGGCCGAATCTTCACCTGGCATCTGGCGATCGCCATGCGGCCGAGGTTGTGGGTGTTCAATTCCGTTGGGCCGCTTGGCCATGACGGCCACGGCGACGGTGGTATGGAGGGCCGGATCACGGTCCAGTACCAGTTCACCCGACCGGGCGAGCAGATCACGCTGTTCACCCGCACGATGACCATTGAGGCCTACAAACACGCACCGCTACCCGACGCCCTGTTTCAGGAAGTCAACCCCGCCAAGATCGACGCCTACCATGCGGCGATCGCACGAGAATTGGATGCGCTCGATGACGGCGACCGTTGACGGGCTGACGCCGCTGGCCACCGGCTTCTGCTTCGGTGAAGGCCCGCGCTGGTTCGAGGGGCTGCTGTGGTTCTCCGACATGCTGGGCGAGGCTGTGCACACCGCCGACCTGAGCGGCTCGCTGACCACGTTGTCGCTGCCCGGGCATAGCCCGTCGGGCCTGGGATTCCGGCTCGACGGCTCGCTGCTGATTGTGTCTACCAAAAAACGGCAGCTGCTGCGCTACGACGGCGAAACCGTCGTCACGATCGCCGATCTGAGCGATGTCGCACCGGCTGACCTCGGTGACATGGTCGTCGACCACCTTGGACGCGCCTACGTCGGGTCGCAGGCCTTCCAGGGCGGCGTCATCTTGCGCGTCGATCCCGACAACAGCGTGCGGGTGGTGGCGCAAGATCTGGACTTTCCCAACGGAATGGCCATCACGGCCGACCACAAGACCTTGATCGTCGCCGAGTCGATCGGCCGGCGACTGACCGCGTTCAGCATCGGCGACGACGGCGACCTGGCCGACCGACGGGTCTTCGCCGACGGTCTCGACGGTCCGCCCGACGGCATCAGCCTCGACGCTGGCGGCGGCGTGTGGACGTCGATGACGCTGGCGCACCAGTTCGAGCGCATCGTAGAGGGCGGCCCCAATGGACAAGTGACCCATCGCATCGACATCGGCGACCGCGCCGCGATCGCCTGCATGCTCGGCGGGCCCGCGCGGCGCATGTTGTTCATGCTGTCGAGTACCGACGCCTATCCCAAACGGTTGATAGGTACCCGGCTCTCCCGGCTCGATGCGGTGATCGTGGATACTCCTGGCGCCGGCCTGCCCTGAAAGGTGAACGATGACCGATTCCTACTACGAGTTGCTCGCGGATAGGCCAAGCGCCGACCCGCTGGGCGAAAAGTTCTGTGCCACAGACTTGGTGAGGAGCACGTGGTCAGCGGCCCTGCAGCATGCCGCCCCGGTGTCGGCGCTTCTGGTCCGGGCGCTCGAGCGCTGCATTGCCCGCGACGACACTCGGCTCAGCCGGGTCGCCATCGATTTGTTGGGGCCCGTGCCGGCCGAAGGCGACTTATGGATTCGCTCGCAGGTCGAGCGCCCCGGCAAACAGATCGAGCTGATCAGCGCCGAGATGTTGGCGCTGGGTCCCGATGGTCAGCCCCGGCCGACGGCCCGGGCCAGTGGATGGCGGCTGCAGCGGCTGGATACCGCCGACCTGGTGCAGGCGGCGGCACCGTTGCCGCGTCCGCGCAGCGATGCCCGCAGCCGCAATCTCGAAAAGGATTGGGACCGCAACTATGTCCACAGCCTGGACTGGCGATGGCTGACGAAACCTCTCAACGACGGTCCGGGCGAATCCTGGATCAAGCCGACGGTCAATCTGGTTAACGGCGAGACGATGACGCCGTTCCAGCGGCTATTCGCGGTCGCCGACTGTGCCAACGGCATCGGCTCCAAACTGGACATCACCAAGTGGACGTTCTTGAACAACGATCTCGTCGTCCATGTGCACCGGATTCCCGACGGCGACTGGATCGGCATCCGGGCGGAAACCAACTACGGGCCAGACGGCATCGGCACGACGGTAGGCACCCTGTTCGACGAGACCGGCGCCGTGGGAAGTATCCAGCAGTCGGTGTTGGTGCGGCCCCGTCCTTAAAGGCCCAAGCCTTAGTCCGTTAGCGCCGAGATCGACGCCACGGGCACCGGTGCAATGACATCGACGACACGCAGGTGCATTCGCTCAGGCGAGCTGATCGCCGCGGCGATCAGGCATGCAATGTCGTCCGACGGCACCTGCAGATTGCCCGCCTCCTCCTCGGGCCGCTGCGCGGCCCGCATCGTCACCGGGCGCACATTGCCATCCGACGCGGTCACCCTGATGATCGAGGCTCGCACGCCAGTGCCGACGAACTCGGCGTCCAGGCCGGCTACCCAGGCCTCGAGCATCCGGTCGGCCGTCGCCGAGGACCCACCGACCAGAGCCGGGCTGATCAGCACCACGTCGCCACATCGGTTGTCGATCATCGGCGGAATGACTTGTGCCGCAAAGTGTTGTGCGCCGACCCACGAACCGTCGGCCAGACCCGCAGCACTGACCAGCACGTCGACGGCGCCGATCAGGTAGTCAGCGGACTTGACGAACCGATCGACCGACGGCGGATCAGCGAGGTCCAGGTAGGCGGCGAAGGCCGCCGCGCCATCGGACCGAAGTTGGGCTGCGAACCGCTCGCAGACGTCGGGCCGGCGGGTTCCCATCAACACCAGATCTCCACCGGCGGCCAACCGCGCCGCAGTCGCAAGTGCGACGGGCGATGAGGCTTCGGTGATGACAATCGCTCTTGAGGCCCCGGATTGGCTCATGACGAGCGCCGATCAGCCGCGATGCGCTGGGGCCCAGCTAAGATTTGGTGGTCAGCTACCAGTGCCACGAAAACAGCGTGACACTTCGGGCTATTTTTGTAAAGTTTGGGTATGGAGCAGACCTCGACCATCGAAGGCGACACCTCGACGCGGCAGCGGATCCTCGCGGCCACGGCAGAGGTGCTCAGTCGCAACGGCAAGCGCAAGCTCAGCCTGTCTGACGTCGCTTCGCAGGCCGGGGTGTCGAGGCCGACGCTCTACCGCTGGTTCGCCTCGAAGGAAGAGCTGCTTTCGGCGTTCTCACGTTATGAACGACATACCTTCGAAAGCGGTTTGAGCAAGGCGACGGCCGGCCTCAAGGGAGCCGACAAGCTCGACGCCGCGTTGCGGTTCATCGTCGAGTACCAGCATTCCTACTCGGGCGTGCGCATGGTCGACATCGAGCCCGAGCACGTGATCAGCCAGTTCTCGCACGTCATCCCCCAGATGCGCGAAGGTCTACAGCGGCTGATGCCCGGGCCCAACGCCGCGGTGAAAGCCGCCACCGCGATCCGGGTCGCGATTTCGCACTACATGATCCGCGGCGACGACGCCGACCAGTTCTTGGCCCAACTGCGCCACGCGGTGGGCATCAAAGCAGGACCGGATTAGTCGAACAGCACCGCGGCATTGAGGTAGCCGGTCGGGTCCAACGCCGCCTTCAGCGTCCGCATCGCCGCGATGTCGGCGGCCTCGCGGGACATGCCGACGTACTTGCGCTTACGGCTGCCGACCCCGTGTTCGGAGCTGACGTTGCCGCCGCATGCTGCTATCAGGTCCATCATCGCCGCGTATATGTCGCGTTCCTGCTCTGCGCCGCACCGCAGCACGTTGAGATGCAGGTTGCCCTCCCCGATGTGCCCGAACAGCACACCGATGGCCTCGGGCGCATGGCGGCGCAGCAACGCGTCCGCGTCACGGGCGAACGCACCGACCGCCGCAAGCGGCAGCGACACGTCGAACTTCACCGGCGGCCCGTAGACACCGAGTACCTCGGCTATCGATTCCCGCACCCTCCACAATCGTTGTTGCGCAACCAGATCGACGCCTACCGCTGGCTCTCCGCAGGTCCGCACCCCCGTCAGCGCGTCGGCTAGGCGCTCGGTCTGGTCGTGATCGGACGCCAGTTCCACCAACAGCAACCAGTCACCGCGGACCGGCGCCGCCACCCCCAGATGCTCGTCGGTCAGCGCGGCGGCTCGGCCGTCGATCAGTTCCAGGGCGGCGATGCCGTCCAGGTCACGAAACAGCCGGCCGGCGTCGACCAGCGCGTCGAGGTCCTCGAAGCCGCACACGGCCGTCACTCGATGCGGTGGATCCGGGTGCAGCCGCAGATCCAGCGCGGTGATCACACCCAGCGTTCCTTCGGCGCCGACGAACAACGACGGCAGGTCATAGCCGGTGTTGTCGGCCCGCACGCGGGAGTGCCGTCGCATCACCGACCCGTCGGGCAAAGCTACGTCCAGGCCGACGACCTGGTCGCCCATGTTGCCGTAACGCACGGTGCGCAATCCGCCGGCGTTGGTCGAGGCCATCCCCCCGACGGTGGCGGTGTCGCGCGCCGCCAGGTCCACACCGAACAGCAGGCCGGCCGCCGTCGCCGCGCGTTGTACCGCCGCCAAGGCGGCCCCCGCCCCGACCTCCAAGCGGCGTTCCAGAGTGTCGACATCGCTTATGGCGCAAAGCCGTTCGGTCGACAAGAGCACATCGTCGTGCTCGGGGACGGTGCCGGCCACCAAGGAGGTACGACCACCCTGAATGGTGACGTGCGTCCCGGCGTCCCGGCACAGCTGCAGCACCTCGGCAACTTCGTCCGCCGAGCCCGGACGCACCAGGGCGCTCGCTCGCCCCCGATAGCGGCCGGTGTGGTCGACGCTGCGGCCGGCCAACACATCGGGGTCGGTGCTGACGTGACTCGGTCCCACCACCGATGACACGGCTCGCAGCACGCTCGGAGTCATGGCGACGGTGTACCACACCCACCCGGCGGCGCCGCGAGTGATGCAAGATTAGGACCCGTGAGCATGCAGCGTGAGGATGTCTGGTTCAACTCGGGTCACGACCGGATCAGTGCGTGGCTGTATCGACCGCCGAGCAACGGCGACGCACCGCTGCTGGTGATGGCTCACGGGCTGGGTGCGGTTCGCACCATGCGGCTCGACGCCTACGCGGAACGCTTCTGTGCCGCCGGCTACGCGTGTTTGGTGTTCGACTACCGCAACTTCGGCGACAGCCAGGGTGCGCCGCGACAACTACTCGACATCAGCATGCAATTGCAGGACTGGACGGTGGCGGTGGCCTATGCCCGGACACTCGCGGGAATCGACGCCAATCGAATTGGCTTGTGGGGCACGTCTTTTAGCGGTGGCCATGTTATAGCGACGGCAGCGCGGCTGCCCGGCATCGCGGCGGTGGTGTCGCAATGCCCGTTCACCGACAGCATCGCATCGCTTGGCACGCTGAGCCCGTTGATCAGCGCACGCATCACCGGGTTGGCGGTACGCGACTTGATCGGCGCCCGGCTCGGCAGGCCACCGGTGATGGTGCCTACCGCCGGTAACCCGGGCGAGGTCGCGCTGATGAACGCGCCCGACGCCTACGCCGGCTTTTTGAAGCTGGTACCCGACGGCACGCCGCTGCGAAATGAGGTCGCCGCCCGGATCGGGGTGAAGATCTTGCCCTACCGTCCTGGTCGGCTCGCAGCGAAAGTGACCTGCCCAATCCTGTTCTGTGTGTGCGAATCCGATTCGGTCGCACCGTCGGGGCCGACCCGCCGCTACGCGGCGACGGCGCCACGCGGTCAGATCAAGCTCTATCCGGAGGGACATTTCGAGATCTATGTCGGCGACGCGTTCGAGCGCGTGATCGCCGATCAGCTCGACTTCCTGGAAAAGAATTTAAAGGCCTAACGGATGACGCTGATGCCGCCGTCCACCGGGATCACCGCACCGGTGATGTAGGTGCTGGCGCGGCTGGCGAGAAAGACGGCGATGCCCGCGATGTCGTCGGGTTCGCCGATGCGGCCCAGCGGCAAGTGAGCGCCGACGGCGTCCGGCCCTGCCCGCAGCAGCTCCTTGGTCATCCGGGATTGAAACAGCCCGGGCGCAATCGCGTTGACCAGAATCCGCGGCGCCAGCTCCCCGGCGAGATGTTGGGTCAGCATGTGGACGGCGGCCTTGCTCGCGCTGTAGGAGAAGTTGTCCCGCCCGCGTCCCGGCGGGACGATCCCGTCGATGCTGCCGGTGTTGATGACGCGCGCCGGGTCGTCGTCGGTCGCGGCCGCCGTCAGCATCGGGACCAGGGCACGGGTCAGCAGGAACACGCCTTTGACGTTGACGTCGAGAACT
>DASZKQ010000065.1:0-2276 GCA_035552835.1 Mycobacterium sp.
GCACGCGAAGCGCTCTACCAATACACCGTCCGCCTGCTCACCGGGATCGCGGCCAACCCCGAGCGGGCCGCCGTGTACTTCCAGGAACAGCCCTACATCACCGAGTGGTTCACCGAGGAGCAGGTCGCCGCGATCCGGGAAAAGGAAACCCAGGTCTATGAGCACGTGCATGGACTGATCGACCGGGGTATCGCCAGCGGCGAGTTCTATCCATGCGACTCCCACGTGCTGGCGCTCGGTTACATCGGAATGACGCTCGGCGCCTACCGCTGGCTGCGGCCGAGCGGACGCCGCAGCGCCAAGGAAATCGCCGCCGAGTTCAGTACCGCACTACTGCGGGGCCTGATACGCGACGACTCGATCCGCAATGAGTCACCGCTCGGAGTCAGAACCGAAATCGGTACAGCCGGTCGTAGTTCCTGACGGCAGGAATTGCCGTCAGGAACCGGTAGATCAGCCGTTGCGGTCGCAACGGGATCTTCGCGGGGTCGAGGAACATCGACGTCTCGACGAGGTTCAGCCGCGGATTCCACTCGGGTAGCTCATGGCCGTCTCGGGTGCCCCATTTGGTGATTCCTGCTGTGGACGCCTTGGCGAGCATTGGAGATTGGGAGAACCGCGGGCCCCATGGTGAGAGCAGGTCGGCGAGCAGTTCGCCAGTGCCGAAGCGATCGGTCAGCCGCTGCAGCAGATCGCGCAGTTCGGCCTCGTCGAGGTACATCAGTAGGCCCTCGGCAACGATCAACACGGGATGGCCGGTCGGGATCTGCTCCAGCCAACCGGGTTCGGTGACCGACGACCCGATCATCGTGTAGCCGGGGCGCTCGGTGTAGAGCCGTCGTCGTAACGCGATGACTTCTGGCACATCGACATCGAACCAGGACACCCCCGACGGCACGTCGAGCCGAAACGCGCGACTGTCCAGTCCACAGCCCAGATGCAGTACCACGGCGTCGGGGTTGCCGCGCAGGAAGTCGTCGGCCCAGGTATCGAGTTGCTTGGCGCGCAACGCAACCAGGAACTGGTTGCCCCACGGCTGGACGGACCGGTGCATTCGGGCGAAGTCGTAGTCGATCCGGTCGACCGCTTCGGCGGCCGCCCGGTCGCCGAGAATCGGCCGCTCCAACCGGCTTTCGTAAGCGCGCAAATACAGCGTGCACAGGTTGGTCCATTCCACCGAGCCCCAGTGCACGCCGGAGAAATCGAGCTTGCTGGACTGGTCTTTCACTGTGCTCTCCGTTCTGCCCGGTATTGCTCCCACCGACGGGTGAGCTCTTCGCGGTAATCGCTTGCGGAAAATTCGCAGAAGTCCCGAAAGTCTTGGAGCCGCTCGCGCTGTTCGGGTCGGTCGTCGCCGAGCAACTGCAGGCCGAAGTCGGCGGCAGGGATGCCCGACCCCATCAGGGTCAATTGGACGTTGAGGACATGGGTAAAGCCGCCGGGCGTGATCCGGTAGCGATGCTGGCGGGACGCCGACGGCAGCCGCTCAATCATGCCGGCCTCCTGCAGCTGTCGCGCCACCGTGCTGACCGATGCCTTGCTGACCGACAGCGCCGCCGCCAGCTCGCCCAACGACTGCTGCGGCGGCTCGCAAATCATCAACCAGCCGTAGAGGCGGCCCATGGTCCGGGTGGCGCCGATCGTCTCGAAGAACAAGCCGATGCGGTCAACGAACTCGGCTTCGTCGAGAGACATCACACTCCGTATCATGCATAACGTTCAGTACGAACTAAACGTACTATATACGGTCATGCAAAGAGTCCCGCTCGATGCCTCCGCTCGGCCAACGTCCAGACTGTTGGCCATGGCTGACGTGTTTCGCCTCGACGGGAAGGTCGCCGTGGTCACCGGCGGCGGCCGCGGCATCGGCGTGATGATGGCGCGCGGACTGCTGCAGGCGGGAGCGACCGTGTATCTGTCCAGCCGCAAAAAGGCCGAGCTCGACGCCGCCGTCGCCGAGTTGTCAGTCCACGGACCTGTGCAGGCTATTCCCGCCGATCTTGGCACCATCGATGGAGTTCAGGCGCTGGCCGGCGACCTCGCCGACCGGGAGGACGCCATCCACGCGCTGTTCAACAACGCCGGCGCGGCGTGGGGGCGCCGTTTAGCGAGTTTCCCGAATCGGGCTTCGACAAAGTTCTCGACGTCAACGTCAAAGGCGTGTTCCTGCTGACCCGTGCCCTGGTCCCGATGCTGACGGCGGCCGCGACCGACGACGACCCGGCGCGCGTCATCAACACCGGCAGCATCGACGGGATCGTCCCGCCGGGACGCGG
>DASZKQ010000066.1:0-5018 GCA_035552835.1 Mycobacterium sp.
GCGATTTCGTCGGCCTCGGCGAAGCGGCCCATCGGGACGTGCACCAGCCGCCGTGCCGCGCGCTCGGGGTCGCTGGCGAAAAGCTCTTGCAGCAGTGGGGTATTCACCGGCCCGGGGCACAGCGCGTTGACCCGAATGCCCTGGCGGGCGAACTGCACGCCAAGCTCCCGTGACATCGCCAGCACCCCACCCTTGGACGCGGTGTAGGAGATCTGGGAGGTAGCCGATCCCATCACCGCGACGAACGACGCCACGTTGACGATCGAACCTTTGCCCGCAGGCGCCATGTGCCGCAACGCCGCCCGACAGCACAGGTAGACCGATTTCAGGTTGACGTCCTGCACCTGCTGCCAGACCGGCAGCTCAGTGTTCTCGATCAGCTCGTCCTCCGGTGGCGAAATGCCCGCATTGTTGACCGCGATGTCGACCGAACCATAGGTGTGCGCCGCCGTGTCGAACAGCGTGTTGACCGCTGCTTCATCCGAAACGTCCACGCCGACAAACAGACCGCCCAGTTCGTCGGCGGCCGCCCCACCGCTCTGCTGGTCGATGTCGCCGATGACGACGGTGGCCCCCTCGGCACGTAGCCGCCGCGCCGACGCCAGGCCGATTCCGCCGCCGCCGCCGGTGATAACGGCGATCTTGCCGGCCAGCCGCCGGCTCAGATCCATGCCCATCAGCGCCGCTCCTCCCCATCGCTTCGCTCTGTGTCGTCGCCGGCGCGGCCCATCAGCCCACCCGTCCGCTGTCATATGAACGCGCTGCCTCCACGATCGCCGAGAACAGTCGCAGGTCGTCCAAACTCTCCTCCGGATGCCACTGCACCGCGAGCACGAAGCCGTCCCCGGGCGATTCCAGCGCCTCGATCACATCATCGGCATCCCATGCGCTGACGATCAGACCCTTGCCGAGTTCGGCGATGGCTTGATGGTGATAGCACTGCGCGTCGACGGATTCACCAACCAATGCGGCCAGCCGGGTACCCGCGACCGTGCGCACCGGCAGTCGGCTGAACACCGCGTTGCCGGCCCGATGTCCGCTGTGTCCGATGACGTCAGGCAAGTGCTGATGCAGCGTTCCGCCGAGCACAACGTTGAGTACCTGCGCACCGCGACAGATGCCGAGCACCGGTAGCTCGCGCCGCAGCGCTGCGTTCACCAACGTGAATTCCCAGGCGTCGCGCTGACGGCCGGGCTGGTCGGTGGCCGGATGCGGCTGCTGGCCGTAGGCGGCGGGGTCGACGTCCTTGCCGCCGGTGATCAGCAGCCCGTCCAGGCCGTCGAGCACCTGCTCCGCGATGTCGGGATCGACCGGCTGCGGCGGTAGCAGCACGGCCACCCCGCCTGCCGCGATGACGCCTTGGAAATACCCGGCTGGCAGGAAGCTGGCGCGAACCTCCCACACGCCCATCTGCGCTTGGTCCAAATAAGTGGTCAAGCCAATCACCGGCGGTCTAGAAACGTTCAAACCCGCGCACCCTCTCCCAGTCGGTGACCGCCGCATTGAATGCCGCCACCTCGACGTGGGCGTTGTTGACGTAGTGGCTCACGACATTCTCCCCGAACGCCTGCCGGGCGACCGTCGACGCCTCGAAAAGCGCTGCAGCATCGCCCAGCGTGCCGGGCAGCCGTTCGACATCGTCAGCGGCCTGATAGGCATTGCCTACGCACGGCTCGGGCAACTGCAAGTTGTGCTCGATACCGTGCAGCCCACCGGCGATCAGCGCCGCCACGGCCAGATACTGGTTGACGTCACCGCCGGGCACCCGGCATTCCACCCGCATATTGTCGCCGTGACCGACGATGCGCAGTGCACAGGTCCGGTTGTCCAGTCCCCACGCCACCACGGTAGGCGCAAAGCTGCGATCGGCAAACCGCTTGTAAGAGTTGATGTTCGGCGCATAAAGCATCGTCAACTCCCGCAATGTGGCCAACTGGCCGGCGACGAAGCTTCGAAACGTTTGCGACATGCCGACCGGCTGCTCAGCATCGGCGAATACTGCGGAGCCATCCGTCGCCCGAAGCGACAGGTGAATATGGCAGCTGTTGCCCTCGCGCTCATCGTATTTCGCCATGAATGTCAGGGACTTGCCGTGCTGGTCGGCGATTTCTTTAGCCCCGTTCTTGTAAATACTGTGGTTGTCGCAGGTGACCAGCGCCTCGTCGTAGCGGAACCCGATTTCCTGCTGCCCCTTGTTGCATTCGCCTTTGGAAGCTTCCCAACGCAGACCCGCACCCTGCATGTGCTGTCGAATGTCGCGCAGCAGCGGCTCCATACGGCTGGAGGCCTGCACTGCGTAGTCCATGTTGTAGTCGCTGGCCGGAGTCAGCCCGCGATAACCGTTCGCCCAGCCGTGCCGATACGTGTCATCGAAAACCATGAATTCCAGTTCGGTGCCGACGTAGGCGCGCAACCCGCGTTGATTTAGCCGGTCAAGTTGACGACGCAGGACGCGACGCGGCGCCGGCTCGACCGGGCTGCCGTCGTGCCACGCCAAATCGGCCAGCACCAGCGCTGTCCCGGGCAGCCAAGGAACCAGCCGAAGCGTCGTCGGATCCGGCAGCAGCACCATGTCGCCGTACCCGGTGTCCCAGTTCGACATCGCGTAACCGGCGACGGTGGTCATGTCGACGTCGACGGCGAACAGGTAGTTGCAGCATTCGGCGCCGTGCTCGGCCACCTCGTCGAGGAAGAACCGCGCCGCGACCCGCTTGCCCATCAGCCGGCCCTGCATGTCGGTGAACGCGACGATCACGGTGTCGACATCACCGGCGGCGACCAGTCGCTCGAGCTCACCCCGCGACAAGTTCGCGACGCCGCCAGGGCGATGGTTTTCCGTCACCAGTTGCTGGTGCGCAGGACGATCTCGGCAGCCAACTGGGCGGTCGACTCGTGCGCGTTGCGCCGGGCAAGCAACTCCACCACGCGGTAATCGCCGTAAACGAACCGCTGGCTAGCACGGGCCACCGCCTGCGCAGCCGGCGTGCTGACCAGTGCGGTTGTGTTGATCTCGACCGGTGGACAGTGGTCGTCGCGAATCACCCCGGTGGCATCGGCGACCCGTGGATGCCCGCGGTCGATGGCCACCAGACCGGTGAAACGGTCCAGCCTGGTCGCCGCCAACTCCCAGGCCAGCTCGCCGCCGACCCGATCGCCGACCAGCAGGCCCCAGTTGATGTCGAGCGAGTCGAGAATGCCTACTACTGATTTGGGTGTCAGTCGTGGGTCTGGGCTGACAACAATCGTCCGCAGCGACGCGGTGTGCAGGCGCTCACACACCGCGTCGTAGGCGGCGGGCGCGCGTTGCGCGGCACCCAGCAACACCACGACGGAGCCCTGGTCCGGACCGGTATCACTCACCTGGATGGGAAACCCGTCGACGGTTGTCATCATCGTCGAGAGCACTACAGCAAATTACAGTCAATTGGCCCGCGCGCGGGCCGTTTTCGCGTAGTTAGTTGACACAGTTTCAATTGGAAACGTTCTCGCAACATGGAACTGACGCGTCCATTTGCGACGACGACAGCGACAATAAGGAACGGCCTTCTTGAAAACTTTTGACTGACCGCCGTTTTGGAACGACAGGCGGCGTTGTCAGCGCAGGGCGGCGACGACGGTCGGACGCGCCGGTGGGCCCCCGCTTAATAATCCGATGACTGCATCGACGTCGGTGTGGGCGTCCAACAGATCGGCCATCACATCCAGTTGGCCATCCCGCCGCGCCGAAACATCAATGTCATCAGCTACCACAAAACCGTCGCGGCCCGTTGCCGCCGCGGCGTCTGTCAACCAAAGACGGCGGAAGTCGTCATTGTCGAACAGGCCGTGCCAGTGCGTCCCGAATACCTGGCCGCGCCGATACCCCTGCGGGGATCCGTCCACTTCGAACCAGCCAGCCTCGGCGCAGCGAGTCACCCGGCCGTGGTGGATCTCGTAACCGTGCAGCGATCCCTGCCACCGGCGCAGCACCTTGTCATTGGCGAACACGATGTCGGCGTCCAGCAACCCGATGGCCTCAATCCGGCCCGACCGGCTTTCGACCGGGTCGTCGATCCAGCGGCACAGCATCTGGAAGCCACCGCAGATGCCCAGCACAGTCCGGCCGGACGCGGCGTGCGCGGCGATGGCCTGGTCCAGCCCACGCTCCCGCAGCCAACCCAGGTCGACGACGGTGGCCTTCGTGCCCGGTAGCACGACCACGTCGGCATCGACCAGGTCGGCGGGTTGGCTGACCCAACGCACCAGCACGCCGGGTTCGCAAGCCAGCGCTTCGATATCGGTGGAGTTGGAGATCCGCGGCAGCCGCGGCACCGCGACCCGCAGCCATTGGGAGCCGCGCGGCCGTTGCGGTCTGCCGATGACGCGGTGGGCCAACACCGAGACGGAATCCTCGGCGTCGAGCCAGAGGTCGTCGCGGTACGGCAGCACCCCGTAGGTCGGGCGACCGGTGAGCTCGGCGAGTTGCCGCAACCCGGGCTCCAGCAGCGCCGCGTCGCCGCGAAACTTGTTCACGATGAACCCGGCGACCAGCGCCTGGTCGTCGGGCTCGAGCACCGCCACCGTCCCGAACAGATGCGCCAGCAGACCGCCGCGATCGATGTCGCCGACCAGAATCACCGGCAAATTCGCGGGGCGGGCCAGGCCCATATTGACCAAGTCGGTTGCGCGTAGGTTGATTTCGGCCGGTGATCCGGCGCCCTCGCAAATCACCGCATCGAATTCGGCTCTCAACTGTGACAATTCGTCGAGCACGACGCTGAGTAGCCGGTTGCGATGCGACCAGTACTCGGTCGCGGTGACTGAGTCGACGGCCTGTCCCCGGATCACCAGTTGCGAGGTCGTATCACTGCCGGGTTTGAGCAGGATCGGGTTGAACTGCACGCTGGGAGCCAGACCCGCCGCCCGGGCCTGCATCGCCTGGGCTCGGCCGATCTCACCGCCCTCGACGGTGACCGCGGAATTGTTGGACATGTTCTGTGCCTTGAACGGCGCGACCCGAATGCCCTTGCGCGCCAGCA
>DASZKQ010000067.1:0-4224 GCA_035552835.1 Mycobacterium sp.
ATCGAGCTGAAAGAGGTAGTCATGGGACAGTGGTCGCGCGGTGAGATCGAGTCAGCCTTCGAACGCCACAAGCAAGTCGTCGTGGAGATCGGTTCCAGTTGGGACTGGTCACGGTTCGCCGACCAATTCACCGAAGACGCAACCTACGTCGAGCACACCTACGGAACCTTCCACGGTCGCGAGCAGATCCGCGACTGGATTGTCTCGACGATGAATGTCTTCCCCGGCAGCGAGATGCCGTTCTATCCGACGTCCTGGTACTCCATTGACACCGACCGCGGCTGGGTGTTCTGCGAATTCCTGAACCGGATGCGGGATCCCGGCGACGGAAGCATCCACCAGGCGGCCAATCTGTCGGTCATGAAGTATGCCGGCGACGACCTGTGGAGTTACGAGGAAGACGCCTACAACCCGATGAACTTCCTGCCCGTGGTGCGCGAATACATCCAACGGTCTCAGGCGCTGGGTAGCGCCAGCGGCGACGCGATCGCGTTCGCAAAAAACATGAACTGGGAATTGGTCTGAAGGCTGACCCTTGCCCTGGTCGTAGGCTTGCGATAGCACTGCGGAGACGACGTGGAGGGTCCTACGCGTGGACATCGCATTGAAGCAGAGGGTGCACTGGCTGGCGTTGCATGGCTTTGTGCGCGGCGTCGCGTCGATCGGCGCCCGGAGAGGAGATCTGCAAGCTCGGTTGCTCGCCGACCCGAGCGTCAAAGCCGATCCGGTGCCGTTCTACGAGGAGGTACGGGCCCGGGGACCGCTGGTGCACTCACGCATCGGCTACATCACCGCGGACCATGCGATCGGGCATGAACTGCTGCGATCGGACGACTTCCGGGTGCTTTCGATCGGCGCGAATCTGCCGGCGCCACTGCGATGGCTGGAGACCCGCACCCGCGATGATTTGCTCCATCCGCTACGTCCGCCGTCGCTGCTGGCGGTGGAGCCGCCGGACCACACCCGCTATCGGAAAACGGTGTCGTCAGTGTTCACCACTAGGGCGGTCGCCGCACTACGGGATGGGGTCGAGCAGACTGCGGCGACGCTGCTGGATCAACTGTCCCGCGAACCGGGTGTCGTCGACATCGTCGACCGGTACTGCGCGCAGCTTCCGGTGGCGATCATCAGCGACATTCTGGGGGTGCCCGACGCTGATCGACAGCGCGTTCTCGAGTTCGGCGAGCTGGCAGCTCCCAGTTTGGATTTCGGCCTCACCTGGCCGCAATACCGAGATGTGCAACGCGGGATAGCTGGATTCAACTTCTGGCTGGCTGAGCATCTGCAACAGTTGCGGCGAAACCCCGGCGACGACCTGATGAGCCAGCTGATCCAAAAGGCCGAAAGTGGTTCGGCGGAAACGTATCTGGACGAGTCTGAACTTCACGCGGTCGCCGGTCTGGTGCTAGCGGCCGGTTTCGAGACGACGGTGAACTTGTTGGGCAACGGGATTCGCATGCTGTTGGACAATCCTGAGCATTTGCGCACACTCAGCGAGAGTCCGCAGCGGTGGGCAGGCGCCGTCGAGGAAATCTTGCGGTTGGAATCACCGGTTCAGCTCACCGCCCGGCTTGCGCTCAACGACACCGAGGTAGCGGGTGTATCGGTCAAACAAGGCGAACTGGTCGTGGTCTATGTGGCGGCAGCCAACCGTGACCCGGCCGTGTTCGCCGACCCCAACCGCTTCGACATTGAGCGCGACAACGCCGGTCGCCATTTGGCGTTCTCCGGTGGCCGGCATTTCTGCCTGGGAGCGGCTCTGGCCCGAGCCGAAGGCGAGGTGGGGCTGCGGGCATTTTTCGACCGCTTCCCCGACGTGCGTGCTGCCGGCGCGGGCAGCCGCCGTGACACCCGAGTTCTGCACGGTTGGTCGACGCTGCCGGTAGCACTGGGCCCGGCGCGGTCGATGGCCACCCGCTGACGTAAACGATCTCGCTAACCCTGCGGTCTGCGGCCGAAGTAGCCCTCCAGCATCGTGGTGCACACCAATTGACCGGAGCGGTTGTACATAGTGCCCTGCGCCAACCCTCGGCCCCCGATGCCACTGGCTGAATGCTGTTCGTAGAGCAGCCAATCCGACAAATCCGGCGCCCGGTGAAACCACACCGCGTGGTCCATCAACGCCGAGTTACCCGGTCCCAGTGGAGTGGTGCGGTGGGCAATCATCGCCGGCTCCAACAGGGTCCGGCCGGAGACATACACCGCCAGGCAACTGGCCAGGATGGGATCGGTCGGCGGCGTTCCGTTGGGGCGCCACCAGAGTCGGATCCGTGCCGGCGGCGGCTCGGCCGAATCGAGTGCGAGCCGGGCCGGCGGATCGATATAGCGCATTTCGATCGGCTGTTCACGGACCCATCAGCCGGCCCGCTCGTCGGCGTAGCCGCTGAGTTGCGCCGCCATCGTGGGAAAGGATTCCGGCGCCGGCAGATCGTCTGATTGCTGTTGGTAGACATGGCTTTCGACCGGTGCGCTGAACGACGCGATGCCCTCCAAGAGCACTGCCCCGAACTGGCGTGCGGTGACGCGGCGCGCAGAGAACGTCCCGCCGTCATGCAGCGAGGTGACCTCGAAATCGACCGGCTGCCGGGCATCACCCCGACGCAAGAAATAGATATGCATGCTGTGCGGTGAACGTTCGGATGCGGTTCGGCTGGCCGCCATCAGCGCTTGCGCTGCGATGTGTCCCGCGACGATGTGATGGTCTATTTCGTCGATCTGGGTGCCGACGAAAAACCCCGCGTTCACCTGTTCGAGGTTGAACGTGTCGAGTATCTGGCTCAGTGTGAAGACCGGTGGCGGGATGGTCACCGACGCATCATGCCGCACTGCCGATCTAAGCCAGATAGCGGCCGAACCACTCCAGCACCCGCCCCCAAGCATCGTCCGCGGCAGCAGCGTTGTAGCGCGGTCCGGTGTCGTTGAAGAACGCGTGGTCGGCGTTGGGTTCGATGACGACGTCGTTGACCAGCCCGGCACGATCGAGGGCGGCTTTGGCCGCCGCCTCGGAGCTGGTGACACGGGTGTCGAGGGCTCCGTAGAGCGCCAGCACGGCGGCATCCTTGGACGCCGCGAAATCTGGGTTGTCCGGGAGCGGCCCGTAGAACGGGACCGCGGCCGACACTCCCGGCGCACCGGCGGCCAGTAGTTGCCACACCAGTCCACCGCCGAAGCAGAACCCGACAACTGCGATTTTGCGGCCAGGAACCCGCGATTGCAGTTCGGCGATACTCGAGTTCAGGTCCGTTATAAAGCGATCGGGCTTAACCGCGCTCAGCGCGGCGGTGGCCTGCGCCGGGTCCGAGAAGTGCCCGGTGCCGCCTTCCTCGGACAGCAGGTCGACAGCCAGCGCCGAGTAGCCGGCGCCGGCAAAACGTCCGGCCACCGAGCGCACCCAATCGTTTAGTCCCTTGTTCTCGTGGATGACCAACACCCCGCGCCGGGCATTGTGGGCTTGCGCCCAGGCGGCGTTGAGTTCTCCATGCGGGCCAGGCCAGGAGATCGGCTCCGTCGGCAGCGCCCTATCCATTCCCGGCGGTTGTGTCCCGGTCGACCCGGATGATCCGCTCGGGCGCTGCGTCTGCTTGGCGCCGCAAGCGGCGATCAACGCGGCCGCGGCACCGCCGCCCAAACCGAGCAGTGCCAGCCGCCGCAACGCTTCGCGCCTACTCAGCAGACCGTCGACGTGGTCGGTGGCTATCTCTTCGGCAATGTATTGCGGTAGCGAAGTCACTTCGGGAGTATGCGCCGAAAAGCGCTATGTCGCCGGACGACACTGCGACCCGGTTCAGCTGAAGCTGTCCGGGTCAGCCACCGGGATGAGCAGATGCGACGGGGTCGGGCCGCCCTGATGGAGCTGGTAACTGCCGCCGATCAGGGCGCGACGCGCGGGCTTAGTCGGAACCAGATGCGGGAAGTCGTAGGTAGTTACCATCAGACGCAGCCGGTGGCCTGGCTGGATCATCGCAGCGGTCGGGAAGATTTCGACGTCGTAGCGGGTCAGCTCGCCGGGAACCACGGGCTTAGCCGCCGACCGGGTGCTGAAGTGGTGCGGCCGCAAGACGGTGCCGTCGGGCAGGTACCAGTTGCGATCCGGATCCAGCGCGCGGTGCGAACCGAGCAGCGCTCCCTGCGTCAACGGGCGGCTGGCCCCGTCGGGGGCGACGTCGTCGAGGTGGGCGACCCACAACGCCTCGCTGGTGGTGGCCGTCGCATGCACGGTCAGCG
>DASZKQ010000068.1:0-2624 GCA_035552835.1 Mycobacterium sp.
CGCCATCGCCGAGGTGATCGAGCGGTCGGGGCGCTCGGTGCGCATGGAGCTGGTCTCAGCGTTGATTTGCGCAATCGACGGCGCGGTGGTTTCCGCCTTGGTCGACGACCGGGAGGATCCCCGCACCGTCGCCCGGGCGACGGTGATCGATGTCATCGACTCGTTGGCACCGTTCGACCAGCGCACCGTACAGATCTGACCTCGTTTTGGGATTAGCGGTCGAGCTGTTGGCGGATCGTGGTCAACCCGCGTTGTGCTTCGTCGAGGAGTGCAGCAAGCTGCGCGAGCCGCTCACGTAATTCGTCCGTGTCCGGCTGTGCGGCTGGACGACGACGGGGCGCGGGCGCCAGATCCGGCGCAAGACTCGGTGTGATGATGTAGCCGGTCGCGAAGTCGCCGTATACGGTCACATCTTCCGGCCGGTGATACCAATACAGCGCGACGTAGGCGCACAGCACGGCGTCGACGGGGTCTTCATCTCGGTCGAGCTGTCCCGGTCGCGTCGCGGCGGCAACCCGTCTGCGCAGTTCCACCCAAGACACGTTGTGGTTGACCCGCAGCCGCGGCGTTGCCTTGTCGAGTCCCTCGATCAGCGTCATCAACTGCAGCAGCTCACTTTGACGAACCTCGAATGGGCCCCTCTTATACTTCAGGGTCTTTTCCAGGCCGAACAACACAATGGTCGCCGGGTGCGGATACACCTCAATCGCCCGTCGTGGCGAACCCGATAGGGGATCCATGTCGAGAGTGAGTGCTGTCGCGATCCGGGCGCCGCGAGGATCGTTGAATTCGGGTTTCTCCGCATAGGCCGGGCGTGCTCCCGCGTCGAACCGGTGGAAGTCGTGGTTGAGCGCCGCCTCGCAGGGCCGGTGGCCGGTCAAATTCTTCACGATCAGCGGCGCGTCGATGGCCACCAGGCAGTCGTTGCTGACATACGGCGACACCGTGGCTTCGATGCTCGCGTCGTCCTGCGCGGCACCGACGTGCAGAAGCCGGCCATCGGAATCGATGACCGCGACACCGGTGCTGTTCTTCTCGCCCCAGGCGAGATCGAGCCCAACGAAGTGCATGGGGCTACTGTGCCTGATCCGCGGCCGTAGCGGCGCCGTTAAGCTGTGTGTTTGTGACAATCCCGAACGTGTTGGCCAACCGCTACGCCAGCGCCGAGATGGTGGCGATCTGGTCGCCGGAGGCCAAAGTGGTCGCTGAGCGGCGCCTCTGGCTGGCGGTGCTGCGCGCGCAAGCGGAATTGGGGGTCGAGGTTCCCGAAACCGCCGTCGCCGACTACGAGCGGGTGCTCGACGACGTCGACCTGGCCTCGATCGCCACCCGCGAGCAGGCGCTGCGCCACGATGTCAAGGCCCGCATCGAGGAATTCAACGCGCTGGCCGGCCACGAACAGGTGCACAAGGGCATGACCAGCCGCGACCTGACCGAGAACGTCGAGCAGCTGCAGGTTCGGCGGTCGCTGGAATTGGTGTTCGCCCACGGCGTCGCAGTCGTGGCCCGAATGGCCGAGCGTGCGGTGACCTACCGCGACCTGGTGATGGCCGGACGTAGCCACAACGTCGCGGCACAGGCCACCACATTGGGCAAGCGGTTCGCCTCGGCGGCGCAGGAGACTCTGCTGGCGTTGACCAGACTGCGGGAACTGATCGACCGCTACCCGTTGCGTGGCATCAAAGGTCCGATGGGCACCGCCCAGGACATGCTCGATCTGCTCGGCGGTGACGTGGCGAAGCTCGCCGAACTCGAACGACGCATTGCCGACTTCCTTGGATTCACAACGGTTTTGACCAGTGTCGGACAGGTGTATCCGCGTTCGCTGGACCACGAGGTGGTGTCCGCCCTGGTGCAGCTGGGTGCCGGGCCGTCGTCACTGGCGCACACTATCCGGCTGATGGCCGGCCAAGACCTCGTCACCGAGGGTTTCGCGCCGGGGCAGGTCGGCTCGTCGGCGATGCCGCACAAGATGAACACCCGTAGTTGCGAACGGGTCAACGGGCTGCAGGTGGTGTTGCGCGGCTACGCGTCGATGGCTGCTGAATTGGCCGGCGCGCAGTGGAACGAGGGCGACGTGTTCTGCTCTGTGGTGCGCCGAGTTGCCCTGCCGGACAGCTTCTTCACCGTCGACGGGCAGATCGAGACAATGCTGACCGTGCTCGACGAGTTCGGCGCTTACCCCGCGGTGATCGCACGCGAGCTGGACCGCTACCTGCCGTTCCTGGCCACCACCAAGGTGCTGATCGCGGCGGTGCGTGCCGGAATGGGCCGCGAGGCCGCGCACGAGGTGATCAAAGAACACGCGGTGGCCACCGCGCTGGCGATGCGCGAACGTGGCGCCGAGCCCGACCTACTCGACCGGCTGGCCGCCGATCCGCGACTGCCGCTGGACCGGGCGTCCCTGGACGCCGCGCTGGCCGACAAGCAGGCGTTCATCGGCGCCGCCGACGACCAGGTCGACGCGGTGGTTGCCGGGGTGGACGCGCTAGTTGGTCGCTACCCGGACGCGGCCAAGTACACACCGGGTGCCATCCTATGACTCTCGCCGGCGCTCTCTCGCAAATCGACTTCACCGATCTGGACAACTTCGCCAACGGATTTCCGCACGAGCTGTTCGCTGT
>DASZKQ010000069.1:0-6136 GCA_035552835.1 Mycobacterium sp.
GTCGTTCCCGGGGCGACGTATGCGGCGATGGCGCTGGCCGCCGTTGGTCCGCCGGCGCGGGTGAAAGATGTCTTTTTCTACGAGCCGATCATCCTGCCCGAGAAGAGTTCTCGTGAGGTGCAGCTGACGTTGCATCCGCTCGAGGACGGCGGCGGCTGGAGCTTCCGGGTGCACAGCCGCCCATACGGTGTTCGTGATACTGAATGGTCGTTCAACGCCGACGGGACGGTCGTCTCCGGTGTCGACGACGAGCCGGCATCCGATCCCGCGGATCCTGTCGACGCGGCAATCGAGCGGATGGAGCGCATGCGTCCGCAGCAGCTGTTCGAGACCTTCGCCGACATGGAGCTGGCATGGGGACCCAACTGGTCCGGTTCCCTGAAGTCGCTGTGGCTCGGTGAGGGCGAGGCGATCGGCGATATCACCGTCGGCGAAGAACTCGCCGAACAGCTCGGAACCGAGCCGATGCATCCGGTGCTGCTCGATCTGTGCACCGGAGTCGCCTTCCCGGCGTTCCCGGCACTTCTTGCGGCCGAACAGGGAGTGAACGATCTGTTCTTGCCGTTGCGGTACGGGCGGGTAGAGCTGCGGGAGAAGATGCCTCGGCGGTTTTATTGCCGCGCGAGGTGGCATGCCAGCGGCCTCGACAGCGAAACCCAAATCTTCGATCTCGATTTCGTCGACCGGGATGGCCGTTTCTTGGGCGGGATTCGCGAGTTCACGGTCAAACGCGCGCCTCGGGAGGCGTTGCTGCGCGGGCTCGGCGGCGATGCCACCCGGCTGCTGTACACCCTGGGCTGGCACGAGGTGCCGCCGCCGGCGTCGAGCGACGGCGCCGGAATTGCGAACGGCACCTGGCTGATTGCCGGATTCGACGAACTGGCGGCCAACGTGCCCGGCTGCATTCCGTTCGACCGGACTACGGATCCGGAGCCCTTGGGACAGCTGTTGGCACAGGCTCACGAGCGTGGCGTGCCGTTCTCCGGCGTCGTCTGGCGCAGCGCCGGGCCCAGCTCAGAAGAGTCGAGCGCCGAAATTGCCGCGCGGCTTGAGACCGAGATCGCCAACCTGCTCAGCGCCGTGCACACCGTGCAGGGCGGCGAGGTGAAACTTCCCGGCGGACTGTGGATTATCACCGAACGGGCCGTGGCCACCGAATCCGGCGAGCCGGTCGACCCGGTGCAGGCGGCACTATGGGGGTTCGCGCGCACCACCATCAACGAGGAACCGGCGCTGCGCTGCAGACTCGTCGATTGCGACGGATCACAGGAGGCTGTGCACGCACTGGCCAACCTGCTCGCCACACCGATCGAGGAACCCGAACTCGCACTGCGGCAAGGAAAGTTGCTGGCCTCCCGGTTGCTGCCATGGGCGCGCAGCGGTCATCTCGCGGTACCGCGCTCAACCGACTACGTCCTGGCGCCCACCGAACGCGGCGCGATCGACAACCTGCGTTTGACCGAGACGGACGTGCCGCCGCCGGACCAGGGCTACGTGCAGGTCCGGGTGGACGCCGCGGGTCTCAACTTCCGGGATGTGCTCAATGTGCTTGGCCTCTACCCGGGCGATCCGGGCCCGATCGGCGGTGACTTCTGCGGCACCGTCACACAGTTGGGTGGCGGTGTCACCGGACTCGAGGTCGGCCAGCGCGTCTATGGCTTCATGCAGGGCGCGTTCTCCAGCCGGTTCAATGTGCCGGTCCAGTTGCTGGCGCCGGTGCCGAAGGGGCTGAGCGCGGTAGCGGCGGCCACCATTCCGGCCGCGGCACTCACGGCCCGACTCGCGTTCGACTGGGCGCAGTTGCGGCCCGGTGACCGCGTGCTCGTTCACGCCGCCAGCGGCGGCGTCGGGCTGGCCGCGATCCAGATGGCACAGCAGCACGGCGCGATCGTCTTCGCGACCGCCAGCACCTACAAACGCGCGACGCTGCGCAAGATGGGCGTGGAATATGTCTACGACTCGCGCAGTACCGATTTCGCCGATCAAATCCTCGCTGACACCGACGGTGCCGGCGTCGACGTGGTGCTCAACAGCTTGACCAATGAGGGGTTTGTCGAAGCGACCGTGCGGGCCACCGCCCAGAATGGCCGTTTCGCTGAGATCGCCAAGCGAGACATCTGGACTCCGGAGCAGATGGCGGCGGCCCGTCCCGATATCGCCTACGAGATCGTTGCGCTAGACACGGTTACCTTCCAAGAGCCCGAGCGTATTCGTGGCTTGCTGGGTGAGGTGTCGGACGGGTTGGCCAGGGCCGAGTGGACGCCACTACCCGCCGAGATCTACCCGCTGACGGAAGCGAAGACGGCGTTTCGCCGGATGCAGCAAGCGCGGCATATCGGGAAGATCGTGCTGCAAATACCGAGCCCGCTACAGCCGCGTGGCGATCGGAGCTATCTGATCACCGGCGGACTCGGTGCAATCGGCCTGCAGACGGCGTCGTATCTAGCCCAACTCGGTGCCGGTGACATCGTGCTGACCAGCCGGCGCGCACCCGATGCGGACGCACAACGGACAATCGAGGACATCACTGAACGCTACCGGTGTCGCATCCACACCTTCGCAGCCGATGTCGGCGACGAGTGCGAAGTTGAGAAGCTGCTGGAGCGGATCCGCGCGGAGTTGCCGCCGCTCGCGGGAGTGGCGCATTTGGCCGGTGTGCTCGATGATGCGCTGCTGTCACAGCAGAGCCTGGAGCGTTTCCGGACGACGTTGGCGCCCAAGGCGTTCGGCGCCTGCCACTTGGACCGGTTGACGAAGAAGGACGATCTCGACTTCTTCATCGTGTCCTCCTCGGTGTCCAGCTTGTTCGGTTCACCCGGCCAGGCCAACTACGCGACTGCCAATGCGTTGCTCGACGGGCTGGTCGCGGAACGACAGGCGCAAGGCTTGCCAGCGACCGGTGTCAACTTTGGTCCCTGGGCCAAGGGGGGCATGGCGTCTTCGGAGGCCGCGCGCGCCAATATCGGTGCGCAAGGCCTGGTTCCGTTGGAACCCTCGGCCGCCCTCAGCGCGCTTGCGGAGGTCGTCGCCAACGGAACTGCGCAGGCAACCGTCATCAAAGCTAACTGGCAGCGTGCAGCGAAGGTGCTGGGCAGTTCTCGCCCACCGATTCTCGACCTCGTGTTGCCGAGTGCGGTCGGGGAGACAACCGGTGACAGTGAGTTGCTCCGGCAATTGCAGGAAATACCGGTGGCGCAGCGTGCCGGTTTCATTATCGAATTCCTGCAGCGCGAAGTGCAGCACTTCTTGCGACTCGCGCAACCGCCGGCCGCAACCAGTCGGTTCTTGGACCTGGGTACGGATTCACTGATGGCGGTCGAACTCCGCAACCGGTTGCACAGCCAGTTCGGTGGCAAATTCACGATCAACGCCACCGCGGTATTCGACTACCCGACGATCGGTGGGCTCGCCGAGTATCTCGCAGGTCAGCTGCCCGATTCGGACTCACAGTCGGCCGTGGCGGAATCTGCTGCAGCGCCAGAGGCGGACTCGGAGTCTGTTGCACCGCCAGAGGCGGGCCCGGAGTCTGTTGCAGCACCGGAGCCGAGCTCGGAATCGGTTGCAGCGCCAGAGCCGAGTTGATGCCCGGAAGGTCAGTCGGCGATATTGAACGCCGAGATGACCTTGGTCGGCCGGACTCGGACCACTAGCTCGCCGGGCACGGCGTTGCGCTGGCCGAATTCTTTGGCGCGGTGTGCGCCCATGTACCGTCCGCCGATCCGGGTCGCGATGTCGAGCAGGTCCTCGGCGCCGTCCTGCACGGACGCTTCTTTTTTGCAGCCCTGCACCCTGCTACGAACGCGTAGGGCGGATGCGGATCGTCGACACAGATGACGACACGTGAATCCCTGGCTAGCGCACGGCCTTTCGCCGACTTACGGCCCGTGTTGAACACGAGCTCGCCATTGTCGACGACAAACCACACCGGAGCTGCCAGCGGCCGGCCGTCGGCGGCGAGGTAACCCAGCATTGCGGTGCGGGTGCCCATTGACAGAAAGTCGATGACTTCGTCGGAGAGTTTGGCCACGCGGCTGCTCCGACCTACAGTGTCACGATGTCGTAGTCGCCGACCTGATCGACCAGCACATGCAACTGGTCCTGCGATGAACCAAGGGTGCGCTCGATCGCGGTCAGCCGCGCCGCATAGTGGCCGACCGGATACTCCGCGGTCATACCGATGCCGCCGTGCAGCTGAATCGACTCCTGTGCGATGTGCCGCCCCGACCGGCCGATCTGCAGCTTGGCTCGTGCCGCGACCACCGGGTCGAGATTGCCGTCGGCGATCGACATCGCGGCGTAGAGGTTCATGCTGCGGGCCAGCTCCAGCGACACGTACATGTCGGCGGCACGCTGGGTCAGCGTCTGAAACTTGTTCAGCGTGACCCCGAACTGCTTGCGCGTCTTGAGGTAATCGGTGGTCAACCGAAGCGCCTCTTCCATGGCGCCGACCGCCTCCGCGCACAACGCGGACTGGATGCGGACGACGCCGTTGCCGATGGCGGTCGATGCGTCCACCGCGTCGCCGAGCGGCTCGCCCGGCGCCTGGTCCAGTTCGATCTGGGCACCGCGCTGGCCGTCGAAGGTGCGATACGACTGGCGGGCGACCGCGTCGCCGTCGACCAGGAACAACCCGACGCCGCCGCCTGACAACCCGGCGCTGACCACGAGGGTCTCGGCGCAGTCGCCGGCAAGCACCGGGTTCTTCCGTCCGCTGAGCAGCCACGAATCACCGTGCTGCACAGCGGTTGTCGCGATACTTTTGGTGGACGCCGCGCGCATCCCGGGTTCGAGATGGGCAAATGCCAGCAACCGCTGCCCGGCGGCGACCTCGTCGAGAAGCTCCTTTTGTGCGTCGCTGCCGATCTCGGTGATGATCGCCCCCGGTCCCAGCGCCGCATGTATGACGGGTTCGGGTGCCAGCCGGCGTCCGACTTCGGTGAGTACGACCATCACCTCGATCTGGCCGGCCTCGTCAGGATCGAAGCCCAGCCCGAGAATCCCGGTGTCGGCCAACTGACTCCACACGTCGCGGCTCCAGCCCAGCTCGCTGCCGACGACCTTGTTGCGGCTTTCCGGGTCATAGCTTCGGGACAGCAAGTCGCGGGTGGTGTCGCGGAGCAGAACCTGTTCGTCGCTCAACTGAAAGTCCATGGCTTTGCCTCACGCTCCTGTTTTACAACCCGAGGATGGTGGACGCGATGATGCTGCGCTGTACCTCATTGCTGCCGCCGTAGATCGATGTCTTGCGGTAGTTCAGGTAATGCGGCGCGCTGCCCTGCGCCCATTCCGGTGACGCGATGTCGTCGCCGGCATCGAACGGCAGCGCATCCGGGCCGGCCACTTCGACGAGCAATTCGGTGGCGGTCTGCTGCAACACGCTGCCGCGCAGCTTGAGCACCGACGATGCCGGATTGGGCTTACCGTCCGCCGAACCAGAGGCGACCCGCATCTGGGTGAGTTCTAGTGCCAGCAACTCGTTTTCGGCTTCGGCGAGCCTGGCGGCGAACAGCGGATCGTCGAGCAGGCCGGTGTCGGCGGCGCACTGTTTGACCTCGGCGAGACGAACCTTGGTGCGGCCCACCCCGGCGATGCCGGTCCGCTCGTTGCCCAACAGGAACTTCGCGTAGGTCCAGCCCTGGTTCTCTTCTCCGACAAGCTGATCGGCGGGTACGCGGACGTCTTCGAAGAACACCTCGTTGACCTCGAAGCTACCGTCGATCAACTTGATCGGCCGCATCGTGATGCCCGGGGTGTCCAAGTCGATGAGCAGAAACGAGATGCCGGCCTGCTTTTTGGGCGCCTGCGGGTCGGTGCGTACCAGGCAGAAGATCCAGTCGGCGTATTGGCCCAATGTCGTCCAGGTCTTCTGCCCGTTGACCACATAGCTGTCGCCGTCGCGCAAGGCGGTAGTACGCAGCGACGCCAAATCCGAGCCGGCTTCGGGCTCGGAGAACCCTTGGCACCACCAGATGTCGAGGCTGGCCGTCGGCGGCAGGAAGCGTTGCTTGATGTCCTGGGACCCGAACTCGGCGATCACCGGTCCGACCATCTTCGCGTTGAAGTTCAGGGGTTCGGGCACACAGGCCAGCTGCATCTCGTCCAGCCAGATCTGGTGCTGAGCGGGCGTCCAGTCCTT
>DASZKQ010000070.1:0-6215 GCA_035552835.1 Mycobacterium sp.
CCTGCTGCAACATCTTCGGAGTGCACAACGGACTCGTCGACGATTACCGCATCTACATGGACGTCAACCCGGTACTCGCGCCCTAGCAGCCGCCGGATCCGTCTACAGGGGTGCCGGCGGCAGCGAAGCATTCAGATTCAGACTCGCCTGGATGTGCTCAAGCGCCGCGGTGAAAGGAGCAACAAGTTCGTCAGGCAATGGTTCGAAGAACAATTTCTTGACCAGCATGGCGTGACCGGGCGCGGCGTCGACCATCGCATCCATGCCTTTCTTGGTCAAGACCGCATCGGTCGCCCTCCCGTCTTCGGTTGACCGGATCCGCTTGGTGAGGCCACGCTCGCTCAGCCGCCGCAGGTGGTGGGAGAGCCGGCTGCGTTCCCAGCCGATCAAGGCGGCCAGATCGGTGACCTGCAGCTTGTGTGCGGGGGCATTACTCAATGCGTTGAGTACGTGATAGTCGGGCAACGAGAGATCGTTGTCGTGCTGCAACTGTTTGTTGATCTCGTAGTTCATCCGCAACTGGACGCGCATATAGACAACCCAGGCGCGAAGCTGTGACGGGGACAGCCACGGACTGTCACCAGCCGGTGAGCGGCGCGGACGCGACATTTCACGGTCTTTCTGCTGGACTCTTCATGCTTATTATCCGCGATCGTGTCCCACCAAACCAGCTTTGTCCGGTGGTGAAAACCCACCTGCTTCCCGGGCTTGCCGCCTTCAACGCGCGCCGCTCTCACGCTCAGGCGCATGGCATTTTGGTGATGTTTCTAATTGTCGCGGCATGGGAGCGCAAACCATTTGCAAACTATCTCGGAATACCGATCGGTTTACGTGCGTTGGGCCGGAGGTCAGCGGGGCTGATTCGCTACGATCTTTCGTGCACACGGCCCGCGAAGTAGCGTACGGACGTGAGAGTTTTACTCGTTGAGGACGAGCCACGATTGTCGGCGACGCTGTCAATGGGTTTGAAGGCCGAGGGCTTCGTCGTGGTCTCCGTCGACACGGGCGTCGAGGGCCTGCGGGAGGCGATCGAGAACAGCTTCGACGTTGTGGTGCTCGACATTATGCTCCCGGGCCACAGCGGATATGAGGTGCTGCGTCGAATGCGGGCGCAGGACGTGTGGACACCGGTACTCATGCTGACTGCAAAGGACGGCGAGTACGACCAAACCGATGCGTTCGATCTCGGAGCGGATGACTATCTGACGAAACCCTTTTCGTTTCGGGTGCTCGTGGCGCGCCTGCGCGCTCTGGTGCGTCGCGGCGCACCAGAGCGACCAGTGGTACTGACCGCTGGTTCGCTGTCACTGGATCCTGCTCGGCACACGGCCCAACGCGGCTCGACCCCAATCACTCTGACTCCCCGCGAGTATGGGCTGCTCGAGTTTCTGATGCGCAATAAGGACATGGTGGTGACGAAAGCCGAGATATTGCGCAATGTGTGGGATGCGCACTATCAGGGCCCTGACAATGTTGTCGAGGTTTATATGGGATATGTGCGCCGCAAAATCGACGTCCCCTTCGGTACCAACACCATTGAGACGATCCGAGGCGTCGGCTACCGGTTGCTCTGTTGAGGCAATGTCACGATTATCGTGGTCCCGCCGCCGCAGCGGTCGTCAATAGTGACCGCGCCGCCGTGCACGGCCACGACCTCGGCGACGATCGCTAAGCCCAGGCCGGTTCCTCCGCCACTGCGGGCGCGGTCTGAATCTAGGCGCACGAACCGTTCGAAGACCCGGGCTCGGTCGGCTGGGGCGATGCCTGGCCCGTCATCACTGACGGTGAGGATGACGCTATTGTCTCGACTGCCAATCTCGATATCGACACGCGATTTCGCGTGGTGGACAGCGTTATCCACCAGATTGCGAATCACGCGCGAGACCGCTGCCGGGTCGCCGATCAAACGCGCCGGAGAGATTGCGGTGTGAATTGTGCAGCCATCGCGGCGTACCCGAGCAACCTCCACTTCGACAAGTTCGCCGAGCAGCACCTGCTCTTTGCGCATCACCAGCCTTTGTTCGTCGGCGCGAGCCAGCAAGACCAGATCCTCGATCAGCACCCGCATGCGGTGAGCCTCCGGAAGCAGGGTGTCGGTGGCCAATGTCGCATCGAGCAGTTCCGGATGCGCCTCGGCGACTTCCAAACCGGAGATGATGGTGGCCAGCGGGCTGCGCAGTTCGTGAGAGGCGTCGCTGACGAACCGCTGTTGCGCGCGGTGGCCGGCTTCGAGGCGCTCGAGCATTTCGTTCATGGTGACTGCCAGGGCTGAAATTTCATCGCGACTGGTGGGCACGGGTACCCGCTCGGCCAAGTCGGAGGTTGAGATTTCAGCCACCCTGGTGCGGATAGCGTCCACCGATTGCAGTGACCGGCGAACAAGCCTGTAGCTGGCAGCTGCGGCCACCGCGATGATGATCGGCGCGCCCCCTGCAAACAGCAGCGCAACGATCCGCGCAGTCGCCTCGACCGCCTCGCTACCTCCGCCGACGAGCACTGTGTACTCACCGGATGCAGTGTTGACCCGCTGACCGCTCACACGCATGTCCTCGTTGGGCACCGCATCGTCTGACATGCCGCGACGCAAGTTGAAGTCAAACTCCGTGATGGGTACCAGAGGTGTCGCAGGCGCGGAACCGGTCCGCTTCACCACCTTGCCGTCAGGGGCTATCAATTGGATTGCGACCACGTGCTGGTTGGTGGTGAGAAGCGCGCTGTCGAGATCGTCGGGCGAATCCGAATGCAGGGCGTCGACTATGGTGCGAACTCTGCCCGCGCTGGCGTCGTCGACGCCCACTAACAACGACCGATACACGATCAGGTCAAAGACCGCACCCGCGCAGGTAAGTGCGACCAGGACGACCACCGCTGTGATCGCCGCTGAGCGAGCGGCGATACCCAAACTGGGCAGGCGCATCAGACGCGCGAGCTTAGTTCGCCCCGGCAGCCGGGAAGACACCCACATAGCCTGATTCTGCCGCGCTGAGAGTGGGCTGGGAACAACGAAGCTCACTGTCCTGCCCGACGCAGGTCACCCCAGCTAGATGCCGTTCTCAGCGGCTTCTCAGCGACCCGCTCATACCGTGGCGCTCGGATGGATAAAAGCGCAATTCACAGCATTGCGAAAGCAGTTCCTTAACACGCTACGGAACGACAGGTCTGCAACCCAGATTGCTTGGCGCAGAGACACTTAACGGCAATCCGGATTGCGAGCAAGGGAGAGATGTTGAGCTACCTGATCGATGCACCCCGCCAGTCCATCGCATACGGACCGACCGCTGACGTCGGCACCGGACTTTTCGCAGAGTCCGACGCCGGTGTTCTGAAGCCACGGCTGCGCGGATGGATTCATCTTTATTGCGCCTTCGCGGCCCTCATCGCCGGTTCAGCACTGGTAGCGGTGTCGTGGGCGGTGGAGTCGAAGCAAGCGGGTCATGCGACGTTGGCCTACACGCTGGCGATCGTGACGATGTTCGCCGTTAGCGCGACCTATCACCGCGTCAATTGGGGTTCGGCGGACACCAGGAACTGGATGAGACGGCTGGACCACTCGATGATCTTTGTCCTCATCGCCGGCACGTATACGCCGTTCGCCAGGTT
Organism: Mycobacterium sp.; assembly: GCA_035552835.1. Classification (GTDB taxonomy): domain Bacteria; phylum Actinomycetota; class Actinomycetes; order Mycobacteriales; family Mycobacteriaceae; genus Mycobacterium. Next base: position 3,601 of record DASZKQ010000070.1, read on the forward strand.
GGACATGCCACGTTCCACTGGGCACGTGGTGCTAGCGATCGTATGGGGCGGGGCGCTGGCCGGAATTGCGTTGACGTTGTTCTGGCCCGATGCTCCGCGCTGGCTGGGCGTGACGCTCTATCTGCTGCTGGGTTGGGTAGCGGTTTGGTACACGGGGGTGATCCTGCATAACGCTGGCGTGGCCGCGGCGGTGCTGCTCGCGGTCGGCGGCGCACTTTACAGCCTCGGTGCGGTGTTTTACGCACTGCGCCGGCCTGACCCGTGGCCGGCGACATTCGGCTATCACGAGATATTTCACGCGTGTACCGCGGTCGCAGCGATTTGCCAGTTTGTGGCGGTCTGCATCGCGGTGTTCTGAGACAAGCACTTTCTCAGCGGCTTCTCAGCGGCCCCCTCGTAAGCTGGCACCATGTTTACGACAGGGTCTCCGCGCCGTTCGGGCAAGCAGGTCTTGGAACCGCCTGCGCTGCGCAGTGTTTCGTGGCGGTGACACTCGACGGGCAAGTTCGTAGCAGATACGGTTTTGGCCGTCCGATGAATGTCGAGCAGTTGAGCTGGGTGCTCGCCGACCTTGTGGGTGGCGTGCCGGTCGTTGTCGAGGATTCCAAGATGGGCTGGCAGGGGAATCCAGACGAGGCGCAGTCGACCAGACGTCAACGTCGTCTCGTGCCGGAAGGCCCTTGATGCGGATCGCATCCGTGGTCGCCCGCCAACTGCTGGACTGCAAGGCGCGTCCATTAGTAGAGGTCGAAATCACCACTGATACCGGCCATGTCGGCCGCGGCGCGTCGCCGACCGGTACGTCGGTCGGTGTGCACGAGGCGTTCGTGCTGCGTGACGGAGACCGGACCGAATACAGCGGGCTGAGCGTGCACCGCGCTGTCTCTGCCGTGACCGACGACATCGCTCCCATTCTTGTCGGCGCCGAACTCGATGACCCGCGGTCTCTGGACCGGGTCTTGATCGAACTCGACGGCACACCAGACAAGCACCGGCTTGGTGGAAACACGATCTACTCCACCTCGGTCGCGCTGCTGCGCGCGGCGTCCGCGGCGGCGGGCATGCCCACGTACACCTACGTCCGCGCACTACTAGGACTCAAACCGCCAACCACCGTGCCGGTGCCCAGCTTCAACATGATCAACGGTGGCCGTTACGGGGATATCTTCCAGACTTTCAACGAGTTCCTCGTCGTGCCTTATCGCGCCGACTCCATCGAGTCGGCGGTCGAGAAGGGCGTGAGTTTGTTCGGCGTGCTGGGCGAAGTGCTTGCCGGGCGGCATGGCCGCGCGCCGCTCGCGGCCTCGTCGTACGGATACGTTGCCCCGTCCAGCGACCCGCGTGTCGTGCTGGAGGTTTTGGCCGAGGCCGTTGAGCGCGCCGGCTGTGCCGACGTCATGGCGTTTGCATTGGACTGTGCGTCTAGCGAGGTGTACGACAAAAGCTCTCAGACATACGCGTTCAACGGCGAGCGGGTGACCGCGGAGTCTCTGATCGACTATGCCCGGGCGCTGTCGGAGGAGTTCCCGCTGGTGTTCATCGAGGACCTGCTCGACGGGGATGACTGGGATGGGTTTACCAAAGCGGCGCAGACCGTTGGCCGTTCGATCATCCTCGGTGACGATCTGATCGTCACCAACCGCGCCCGTTTGGAACGAGCTGTCAAGACCGCGGCCGTCGACGGGTTCATCCTGAAGCCTAATCAGGTCGGGACCATCGCCGAGGCGCTGGACTGCTTCGAATACGCCGCGCAGAACGGTATTCTGGCGATCCCATCGGGGCGGTCGGGCGGTGTCATCGACGATGTCGTGATGGACCTGGCGGTGGGATTAGGGGCACCGTTTCAGAAGAACGGCGCGCCGCGGTCGGGTGAGCGCATCGAGAAGCTCAACTTCCTGCTGCGCGCGGCCGAAGGTATCCCGAACTGCGCATTGGCGGACGTGCCGGCATTGGTCCGGTTCTGAGCGAGGCCGGCCGTTAGGCGGCCAGTGCCAACGCGGCCAGGCAGACTGCTGACACGATCGAAAGTGCCACCCAGTCAGCCCGTTTCGGCTGCGACGGGGCCGCCGAGATCTGACCGGTGCCGCCGCGGGCGGTGATCGCATCGCCCATCTCGTCAGCCCGTCGAAGTGTGACAGTGATGACCGCGACGATCAGGTCGGTCACGTCTGCCGCCAATCGCTTGAGACGGGCCCTGCTGGTGGGCGGTTTCTCTTTGGGCCGCAACCGGCGAGCGGCGTAGAGCACCCGGAATTCGTCGATCAACATCGGGAAGGTGCGCAGTGCGAGCGCCAACGCGACCGACCAGTCGTCGACCGGGATGCGCAGTGGTCGCAGTCGGCGACCCAAAGTGGCGACAGCGGGCGCGATTTCGGCGACGTTGGTCGTCCACGACACCAGGGCACCCATCCCGAGCAACACGACCGACAGCGCGGTCAAACGCAGGAATTCCAACAGGCCGCCGAGACCGAGCAAGACCGTGCCCACCTGGATCTGCGGACTGCCACCGGCCAATGTCGCAGTGATACCGACGATGGCCAGCAGGATCCACAGCCAGCGCGGCGGCGACGGCAGCACGCCTCGGGGAATATGTGCGACCCACGCTCCCGCCAACA
>DASZKQ010000071.1:0-3865 GCA_035552835.1 Mycobacterium sp.
GGGCCCTGATTGCGCGGCTCGCCCCCTCGCCGCTACGCGGCTGGGGTACCCCCACAGCGCGCCACGGCACGCATCGTCACCCGGGCGCTTACTGTCGGTGACGTGAGTCAGCTGTCCTTCTTCTCGGCGGAGTCGGTGCCGCCTGCGGTCGGCGACCTCACCGGGGTGCTGGCGGCCCCCGGCCAGATCGTGACGGTCGGCGGTGGGGCCAGGCTGTCGGTCGTGGTGGACCAGCCCTGGCGGGCTGAGGCGTTGGCCGAGATGATCGACGAGGCCGGTTTGGTGGCCGAAATCACCCAGACGGACGAAAACACGCCGCTGGTACGGACCGCGGTCGACGCCAGGCTGCGTTCCATTGCCGGCGACTGGACCCGCGGTGCGGTGAAGACCGTCCCCCCGCTGTGGTTGCCCGGGCCGCGCGAGCTGCGGGCCTGGATACTGGCGGCCGGCAGCCCAGAGGCCGACCGATATCTGCTGGGACTGGACCCGCACGCGCCGGACACCCATTCGCCGCTGGCATCGGCGTTGATGCGGGTCGGGATAGCCCCGACCCTGATCGGCACCCGCGGGGCTCGTCCGGCGTTGCGGATCAGCGGCCGGCGCAGGCTATCGCGCCTGGTAGAAAGCGTCGGGGAACCGCCTGACGCCGCTGAGGCGTTGGCATACTGGCCGCACATTTAGCCGCGATTGGGCGGGCTTTGAACGGGGGGTCGGTTTGCGTCGGCCCATCCCGGGTGCCACATTGTCAGGTGTCCGCAGGGCCGAACGGCGCCGCCAGACGGCTCGGGACAAAGTGGAAAGTGAGCGTAAACGCAAGTGGCTGAAGCCGACCGGGCTGGCCCTCAAAATGGCAGGGCCAGTGGAAACACGCGGCGACTCGTCATTGTCGAGTCGCCGACGAAGGCGCGCAAACTGGCCGGTTACCTGGGCTCCAGCTACATCGTCGAGTCCTCGCGAGGCCACATCCGCGACCTGCCCCGCGCCGCGGCCGACGTGCCGGCCAAGTTCAAGTCGCAGCCCTGGGCGCGCCTCGGAGTCAACGTCGACGCCGACTTCGAGCCGCTCTACATCATCAGCCCGGAGAAGAAGAGCACCGTCAGCGAGCTGAAGGGCCTGCTCAAAGACGTCGACGAGCTCTACCTGGCCACAGATGGTGACCGCGAGGGCGAGGCCATCGCCTGGCACCTGCTGGAAACCCTCAAGCCGAATATCCCGGTCAAGCGGATGGTGTTCCACGAGATCACCGAGCCGGCGATCCTGGAGGCCGCCGAAAACCCCCGTGACCTGGACATTGACCTAGTCGACGCGCAGGAGACCCGCCGCATCTTGGACCGGCTGTACGGCTACGAGGTCAGCCCGGTGCTGTGGAAGAAGGTCGCGCCCAAGCTGTCGGCGGGCCGGGTCCAGTCGGTGGCTACCCGCATCATTGTGCAGCGTGAACGCGACCGCATGGCGTTCCGCAGCGTGTCGTATTGGGACATCGTCGCCCAGCTGGACGCCAGCGTCTCCGACCCGCAGGCCCAGCCGCCCACCTTCACCGCCCGGCTGGCAGGTGTCGACGGCCTGCGGGTTGCCACCGGCCGCGATTTCGACTCGCTGGGCCAGCTGCGCAAAGCCGACGAAGTGATCGTCCTGGACGAGGCGAGCGCGACCGAGCTGGCCAGGGGATTGCAGGGCGCCCAGCTGTCGGTGGCGTCGGCGGAGGAGAAGCCCTACACGCGGCGTCCGTACGCGCCGTTTATGACATCGACGCTGCAGCAGGAGGCCGGCCGTAAGCTGCGGTTCTCCTCAGAGCGCACGATGAGCATCGCGCAGCGCCTCTACGAGAACGGCTACATCACTTATATGCGTACCGACTCGACGACGCTGTCGGGGTCGGCGATTAATGCGGCGCGCACCCAGGCGGGTCAGCTCTACGGCGAGGAGTACGTCTCGGCGTCGCCGCGTCAGTACACCCGCAAGGTGAAGAACGCCCAGGAGGCGCATGAGGCGATCCGGCCCGCCGGTGAGACGTTCGCGACCCCCGACGCGGTGCGGCGCGAGCTCGACGGCGATGAATTCCGGCTATACGAGCTGATCTGGCAGCGCACTGTGGCCTCGCAGATGGCCGACGCGCGCGGCACCACGCTGAGCCTGCGGATCGCGGGCACGGCGGGTGGTCCCGCCGGAGAAAGGCAAGTGGTGTTCTCCGCTACCGGTCGCACCATCACATTCGCCGGCTTCCTGAAGGCCTACGTGGAAACGGTGGACGAGCTGGCCGGCGGCGAGGCCGACGACGCCGAGCGCCGGCTGCCGCACCTGACCGAGGGGCAGCGGCTGGAGGCCCTCGAGCTCAACCCGGACGGCCACTCCACCAACCCGCCGGCGCGCTACACCGAGGCCTCGCTGGTCAAGGCCCTCGAGGAGCTGGGCATCGGCCGCCCGTCGACCTACTCATCGATCATCAAGACCATCCAGGACCGCGGCTACGTGTACAAGAAGGGCAGCGCGCTGGTGCCCTCGTGGGTCGCGTTCGCCGTCACCGGTCTACTCGAACAACATTTCGGCCGGCTCGTCGATTACGGCTTTACCGCGGCGATGGAAGACGAGCTCGACGCGATCGCCTCCGGCCAGGAGCGCCGCAGCAACTGGCTCAACAACTTCTATTTCGGCGGTGACCATGGCGTGCCCGATTCGGTGGCACGCTCCGGCGGGCTAAAAAAGCTTGTTGGGGTAAACCTCGAAGGGATCGACGCTCGAGAAGTCAACTCCATCAAGGTCTTTGACGATTCCGAAGGACGCACCATCTATGTGCGGGTGGGCAAGAACGGACCCTACCTGGAACGGATGGTGCTGGGCGACGACGGCGAGTTGAAACCGCAGCGGGCCAACCTCAACGACACGCTCACTCCCGACGAGCTGACTTTGGAAGTGGCCGAACAGCTTTTCGCCACACCCCAGGAGGGCCGGACGCTCGGTGTGGATCCGGAGACCGGCCACGAGATCGTCGCCAAAGACGGTCGCTACGGGCCATATGTCACCGAGATCCTGCCGGAGCCACCCGATGACCCCGACGCCGCCGGTACCAAGAAGGGCAAAAAACCCACCGGGCCCAAGCCGCGCACGGGTTCGCTGTTGCGCAGCATGGATTTACAGACCGTCACGCTGGCGGACGCGCTGAAACTCCTGTCGCTGCCCCGAGTCGTCGGTGTTGATCCAGAGTCGAGTGAGGAGATCACCGCACAAAACGGACGTTATGGCCCATATTTGAAGCGCGGCAACGACTCTCGCTCGCTGGCCACCGAAGACCAGATGTTCGAAATCACTCTCGAGGAAGCGTTGAAGCTCTACGCCGAGCCGAAACGTCGTGGTCGGCAGGGCGCCACGGCTCCACCGCTTCGTGAGCTGGGCAACGACCCGGCGTCGGGCAAGCCGATGGTGATCAAGGACGGTCGATTCGGCCCGTACGTCACCGACGGCGAGACCAATGCCAGCCTGCGCAAAGGCGACGACGTGCTGTCGATCACCGACGAGCGTGCCGCGGAATTGCTGGCCGACCGGCGCGCCCGGGGCCCGGTGAAGCGGACGGCCAAGAAGACGGCGAGCAAGAGGCCGGCGAAGAAAGCGGCCAAGCGGAGCCCGTCGCTCTGAGCGGCGGAAACCCCGGCTTGAGTCTCCTTAGGTTTCTTTTTTCCAGATTTTTGCTTAAAACATGGTGATTCTCAGCCAGTTCTCAGGTACAGTTATGCACGTCAGCTGTGAACTGGTCACGGTGGCATTTAGGGAGAGCAATGCGAACCGCCGCCCGATACTGCATCACCGCCGGTGTTGCGCTCGGTGGCCTCAGCATCATCGTCGCCGCACCGGCGGCGCCCCCGCTGCACGA
>DASZKQ010000072.1:0-4337 GCA_035552835.1 Mycobacterium sp.
GACCAAGCTGGACAACGTCAACCACCAGGGGGCGAAGACCTCCGGCAGCGGCAACACCGGTGTCCTGCATTTCGTCGACGGACATTGGCAGAGCGCGCCCCGTGAGCTACAGACGCAGTGCCGCACAGCGCACGGAACGCAGACCTCGGCGCAGGCCGAAACCGTGGTTTGGTCGTTGACGCCGCAACCCGACGGCACGCTGCGCGGCGTGCAGACTCAGACCGTGCAGAGCAACGAGTGTGGCGCGCAAGGGGCGATGCTGCGGATTCCCGTCCTGGCGACCCGGCTCGGTGACGTTCCTCCGGGTGTCGGGGTGGCCGATCCCGCGCAGGCTTCTGCGAACACCGCTGTGCCCGCCACGGCATCTTCTGCGCCGGTGCTCGGCGGCGTGTGCAGCGACGTCGACAAACTCGCTTACGACTCCACCGCCAATACGCAGATCGTTTGCGAAGCCAACACCTGGGACAGAGCGCCGGTCACTAGCGGGGTGCATCCCATCGGGACGTCCTGTGACGAGCCGAACGTCCCGGTCTTCGCGATGTCGAAGTCGGACGACGGGTATCTGATCCAATGTGATCCGGGGACCCTGGTGTGGACCCGTCAGCACGGATAGCACTCTCGGGGTCTGTCTGGTCGGGCTCCTCCCCGGGCCGTGCCGGCCCGCATCGTCGCCCTCGGCCTGTCGGTGGTCGCGCCTACCCTGGTAGGCATGGCTTTCGCTACTGAGCATCCGGTCCTCGCGCACTCCGAATACCGCCCTGTCGAGGACATGGTGCGCGCCGGTGGGCACTTCGGGGTGGTCAGCCCGCATGACCCGGCCGGCGATCAGCCCGCGGCTATCGAGGAGCTGGAGCGGCGAATTCTGGCGGGGGAGCACGACGTGGTGCTGCTGGGTGCCACCGGTACCGGGAAATCGGCAACCACCGCATGGCTCATCGAGCGGCTGCAGCGCCCAACCCTGGTGATGGCGCCCAACAAGACGCTGGCCGCCCAGTTGGCCAACGAGCTTCGAGAGATGTTGCCGCACAACGCCGTCGAGTACTTCGTCTCGTACTACGACTACTACCAGCCAGAGGCGTACATCGCGCAGACCGACACCTACATCGAAAAGGACAGCTCAATTAACGACGACGTGGAGCGGCTGCGGCACTCGGCGACGTCGTCGCTGCTGTCCCGCCGCGACGTCGTCGTGGTGGCTTCGGTGTCGTGCATCTACGGCCTGGGTACTCCGCAGTCCTACCTGGACCGCTCCGTCGAGCTGCGGGTGGGCAGCGAGGTGCCCCGCGACGGGCTGCTGCGGCTACTGGTCGACGTGCAGTACACCCGCAACGACCTGTCGTTCACCCGTGGCGCGTTTCGGGTGCGCGGCGACACCGTCGAGATCATTCCCTCCTCCGAGGAATTGGCCGTCCGCATCGAATACTTCGGCGACGAGATCGAGGCGCTGTATTACCTGCATCCGCTCACCGGCGAGGTGATCCGCAAGGTCGACTCGCTGCGCATCTTCCCGGCCACCCACTATGTGGCCGGTCCCGACCGGATGGCCCACGCGATCTCCACCATCGAGGAGGAACTTGCTGAGCGGCTCGCCGAGCTCGAAGGCCAGGGCAAGCTGCTGGAAGCGCAACGGCTGCGGATGCGCACCAACTACGACATCGAGATGATGCGCCAAGTCGGGTTCTGCTCCGGTATCGAGAACTACTCGCGGCACATCGACGGCCGTCCCGCCGGTTCCGCGCCGGCGACGCTGCTGGACTACTTCCCGGAGGATTTCCTCCTGGTCATCGACGAGTCGCATGTGACCGTGCCGCAGATCGGCGGCATGTACGAGGGCGACATGTCCCGCAAGCGCAACCTGGTCGAATACGGATTCCGGTTACCGTCGGCGGTCGACAACCGGCCGCTGACCTGGGAGGAGTTCGCCGACCGAATCGGGCAGACGGTGTATCTGTCGGCCACTCCCGGCCCCTATGAGCTCAGCCAGTCCAGTGGGGAGTTCGTCGAGCAGGTAATTCGGCCCACCGGTTTGGTTGACCCCCAGGTCGTGGTGAAGCCCACGAAGGGCCAGATCGACGATCTCATCGGTGAGATCCGCAAACGCACCGAAGCCGATGAGCGCGTGCTGGTGACCACGCTGACCAAGAAGATGGCCGAAGATCTCACCGATTACCTGCTGGAAATGGGCATCCGAGTGCGCTACCTGCATTCTGAGGTCGATACGTTGCGCCGGGTCGAGCTGTTGCGCCAGCTGCGGCTGGGGGACTACGACGTGCTGGTCGGCATCAACCTGCTCCGGGAGGGGTTGGACCTGCCCGAGGTGTCGCTGGTGGCGATCCTCGACGCCGACAAGGAAGGCTTCCTGCGGTCCTCGCGCAGCCTGATCCAGACCATCGGCCGCGCCGCGCGCAACGTGTCCGGCGAAGTGCACATGTACGCCGACAAAATGACCGACTCGATGAACGAGGCCATCGACGAGACCGAACGCCGGCGGGCCAAGCAGATCGCCTACAACGAGGCCAACGGCATCGACCCGCAACCGCTACGCAAGAAGATCGCCGACATCCTCGACCAGGTGTACCGCGAAGCCGACGACTCCGACGCCATCGAAATCGGCGGTTCGGGGCGCAATGCGTCGCGCGGCCGGCGAGCCCAGGGTGCGCCCGGCCGTACGGTCAGCGCCGGTGTGTTCGAGGGCCGCGACACCGCCAGCATGCCGCGGGCCGAACTGGCCGACCTGATCAAAGACCTCACCGAGCAGATGATGGCCGCGGCGCGGGACTTGCAATTTGAGCTGGCCGCCCGGTTCCGCGACGAGATCGCCGACTTGAAGAAAGAACTGCGCGGAATGGACGCCGCCGGGCTGAAGTGATGGGCCGCAAGCACCCTGAGATCGGCGCCTTGGGCTCAACCGCGGTTGAGCCCATACCGTGGTGCACGTGACCGACGCTACGAGCACCATCGAAGCCGCGGGCAGTTGGCGTGTGCTGCTGGGCCCCCGGTATCTAGGCACCTCGACGCTGCTCGCCGGTGGGGTCGCGCTCTATGCCACCAACGAGTTCCTGACCATCAGTCTCCTGCCCAGCACCGTCGCCGACATCGGCGGCGAGCGGCTGTTTGCCTGGGTGACAACCCTTTACCTGGTCGGCTCGGTAGTGGCGGCCGCTGCGGTCAACGCGGCGCTGCTGCGACTGGGGGCGCGTTTGTCATATCTGCTGGGACTGGGCGTCTTCGGGATCGGCAGCGTGGTCTGCGCGGCGGCTTCCAACATGGAAGTGCTGTTGGCGGGCCGCGCCTTGCAGGGGGCGGCCGGCGGGCTGCTGGCCGGTTTGGGCTATGCGGTGATCAGCACCGCGCTACCGCAGGCGCTGTGGACCCGGGCTTCCGCACTGGTATCGGCGATGTGGGGTGTGGCAACGATTGTCGGGCCGGCGACCGGCGGCTTTTTTGCGCAGTTCGGGCTGTGGCGCTGGGCGTTCGGTTCGGTGGCGATGCTGACCGCGGCAATGGCCGCGCTGGTTCCGGTGGTGCTGCCCGCCGATCGTGGCGATCCGACTGGCGCTGCGCCGGTGCTCAAAGTCCCGGTGTGGTCGCTGCTGCTGTTGGGGGCGGCCGCGCTGACGGTCAGCGTCGCGCAGGTCCCGCATAGCAGCATCGCGACGACCGCGTTGCTTGCGGCCAGCGTGCTCTTGGTGGCCGTGTTTGTGCTGATCGATCGAAGGACGTCGGTTGCGGTGTTGCCTCCCAGCGTATTTCGATCCGGTCCGCTGAAGTGGATCTATCTGACAATGGCGGTGCTGATGGCTTCAGCGATGGTCGACATGTACGTGCCGTTGTTCGGGCAACGCCTGGCGCATCTGGTTCCAGTGCTGGCAGGTTTTCTGGGCGCTGCGCTGGCGGTCGGCTGGACGTTCAGCGAGATCGCCAGCGCATCGCTGAGCAGCAGCCGCGTCATTGCGCGCGTGGTCGGCGGCGCGCCACTGATCATGGCCGTGGGCCTCGCGTTAGGCGCGGCCACCCAGATGGATCACGCGTCCGCGGGCCTTGTCGTGCTGTGGGCGGTGGCGTTGTCGATCACCGGGATCGGCATCGGTGCGGCGTGGCCGCACCTGTCGGCGTGGGCGATGCAGTGTGCCGACGACGCGAAAGACGGCGCGGCCGCCGCCGCGGCGATCAACACGGTGCAGCTGATTTCCGGAGCGTTCGGCGCGGGCCTGGCCGGCGTCGTGGTCAACAGCGCGCACGGCGGTGCGGTCATCGCCGCCCGTTGGTTGTTCGCGGTGTTCGCGGCGCTGAGCGTGCTGGGCGCGGTGGCCTCCTACCGCGCCACCCGGGGACAG
>DASZKQ010000073.1:0-3078 GCA_035552835.1 Mycobacterium sp.
GCTCACGCAGGAAAGCGATGTCGTCTTTGCGGCCCTCGTCGGCCGTTTCGCAGATCACCGGCGCGTCCGCGGCCTTGACCACCGCCAGCAGCAGGTCGGGATCGATCTGCCCGGTGCCGAAGTTGGCGTGTCGGTCGCGGCCCGAGCCCGCCGTGTCCTTGGAGTCGTTGCAGTGCACCAGGTCGATGCGGCCAGTGATGCCTCTGATCCGGTCGACCGCGTCGACCAGCCCTTCGCCCGCCGCCCAGGCGTGGCAGGTGTCGAGGCAAAAGCCAATGCCGGTGTCGCCGATGTGATCCCAGAGCCGACCAATGGTGTCGAAGTGGCGAGCGATTGCGTGATCGCCGCCGGCGGTGTTCTCCAGGTAGACAGGAACCTCGGTCTGCAGTTGGTCGAGCGCCTTGCGCCAGCGTCCAAAACCTTCGTCGAGGTCGCTGTCTTCGGCGACGTGCCCACCGTGCACGATCACCGCGGCAGCGCCGATCTCGGCCGCCGCGTCGCAGGTGTCCTGCAAGATCTTGCGCGACGGGATCCGCACCCGGTTGTTCGCCGACGCGACATTGATCAGGTACGGCGCGTGCACGTAGATCGGCAGGGCCGCGGCTTTGAGCGCTGCGGCGTCGTCGCGCGGCTTGGGCGCCTTCCAGCTCTGCGGGTTGCCGAGGAAAATCTGGACCACATCGGCGTTTTCGGCCGCAGCTGCGGCCAGCGGATCCTGCGGACTGACATGTGAACCGATTAGCACGTCGGCCAGTCTAGTGAGCGGTGCGGACGACGTGAGCGTCACGCCAGAGTGACGTTGGAACGCCGAAGCCACGCCAGCGTGACACTCGACGGGCACGAAAAAGCCCCGGGCGGAAGACCCGGGGCTTTTTCGATTGTTGACTACCGCCCGATTGTCCGACTCCTCAGCGGCTCGTACCTCGCCGCATCGTCGTCGAACTACCGATAGTCGGAGTAGCCGTAGTCGTCCAGCGGAACCGCAGCACCGGTGGCCTGGCCGAAGTCCGGGCTGTAGTACTGATCCTCGTAGGACGGGATCGTGTACGCCGCGGCCCGTGCCTCCTCGGTCGGCTGAACCTGGATGTTGCGGTAGCGGTTGATGCCGGTACCGGCCGGGATCAGCTTCCCGATGATCACGTTCTCCTTCAGACCCTGCAGCTTGTCGCTGCGGCAGTTGATCGCCGCATCGGTCAGCACTCGCGTGGTCTCCTGGAACGACGCCGCGCTCAGCCACGAGTCGGTGGCCAGCGACGCCTTGGTGATACCCATCAGCACCGGGCGGCCTGCGGCGGGCTCGCCGCTCTCGGCCACCACCCGACGGTTCGCCGCCTCGAAATCCGCGCGGTCGATCAGCGAGCCGGGCAGGAACTCCGTCGAGCCCGAGTCGATGATGGTCACCCGACGCAGCATCTGCCGGACGATCACCTCGATGTGCTTGTCGTGGATCGACACACCCTGCGCCCGGTAGACCTCCTGGACCTCCTTGGTCAGGTGGATCTGCACCTCGCGAGGGCCCTGCACCCGTAACACCTCGTGCGGGTCGGCGGAGCCTTCCATCAGCTGCTGGCCCACCTCGACGTGGTCGCCGTCGGCGAGCAGCCGCTCGCTGCCGTCCTCGTGCTTGAACACCCGCAGGCGTTGCCGCTTGGAGAGCTTGTCGTAGACCACTTCCTCGCCGCCGTCGTCGGGGACGATGGTGATCTTGTAGAAGCGCTCGCCCTCCTCCAGACGCACCCCTCCGGTGACGTCGGCGATTGGCGCCTTGCCGCGCGGCACCCGGGCCTCGAACAGCTCCTGCACGCGGGGCAGACCACCGGTGATGTCCTCACCGACACCACCCTGGTGGAAGGTGCGCATGGTCAGCTGCGTGCCGGGCTCGCCGATGGACTGGGCGGCCACGATACCGACGGCTTCGCCGATGTCGACCAACTTGCCGGTGGCCATCGACCGCCCGTAGCAGGTCGCGCAGACGCCGGTGCCGGTGGCGCAGGTCAGTACCGAACGCACCTTCACCTGCGTGATACCGGCGGCCAGCATCGCGTCGATCTCCGGGTCGCCGAGGTCGTGCCCGCGCGCGACGACGACATTGCCCTTCTCGTCCGCCGCGTCGGTGCCCAATGTCCGCGCGTACGCCGAGGTTTCGATGAACGGGTCGCGAATCAGCGTGCCGTCGGGCTGACGCTCGGCCAGCTCGACGGTGATGCCGCGCTCGGTGCCGCAGTCGGCCTCGCGGACGATGACGTCCTGCGACACGTCGACCAGACGACGGGTCAGGTAACCCGAGTCGGCGGTACGCAACGCGGTGTCCGCCAGACCCTTTCGAGCACCGTGGGTGTTGATGAAGTACTCCAACACCGTCAGGCCCTCGCGGAACGAGGACTTGATCGGCCGGGGGATGAATTCACCCTTCGGGTTGGTCACCAGACCCTTCATGCCGGCCAGCGTCCGGGTTTGGGTGAAGTTACCGGTGGCACCGGAGTCGACGATCGTGATGATCGGGTTGTCGCTCGGGTAGTGCTCGCGCAGCGCTTCACCCACCTCGTCGGTGGCTTCCTTCCAGATCTCCACTAGCGCCTCGTTGCGCTCGTCGTGGTTCAAAGCACCACGCTGGAACTGCTTTTCGACCTTGTCGGCGCGCTCCTCATAGGCGTCGAGGATCTCCTGCTTGCCCGGCGGCACCAACACATCAGCCATGGAGACCGTCACACCGCTTCGGGTGGCCCAGTAAAAGCCGGCGTCCTTGAGCTTGTCGACGGTCTGGGCGACCACGATCATCGGGTAGCGCTCGGCCAGGTCGTTGATGATCGCCGCCTGCACCTTCTTGTGCATCTGCTTGTTCACGAACGGATACCCCACCGGCAGCAGCTCATTGAACAGCGCTCGACCCAGGGTGGTCTCGGCAATCCAGGAATCGCCAGGCTGCCAACCGTTTTGGCCGAACAGCTGGGTCTCCACCTCGGCCGGCGGGCGTAGCTGAGTTAGCCGCACCTTGATCTTGGCGCGCACGCTCAAAGCACCCCGGTCCATCGCCATGATCGCTTCGGCGGGCGAGGCGTACACCCCCGACTCCGGACG
>DASZKQ010000074.1:0-13814 GCA_035552835.1 Mycobacterium sp.
GAGTCCAGCGGGTCCGCCGCACCTTCGACCCGCGCCTCGTGGGCGGTGTTGACGCCCTGAGCGATGTCGGGCGACTGCGCGCCGATCCCGATGTTCACCCCGCATGACGCCCCGTCGAAGCCCTTGTCCGACGAGTCGTAGCCGATGTCGAGGATGCGCGCGCGAACCGTGTTGGTGATGTCGGCGAAGGCTTCCTTGGCCGTCGTCGTCACCTCACCCACCACGTGCACCTGCCCGGTGGTCACCAACGTCTCAACCGCGACACGTGAGCGGGGATCCTCCGCCAGCAGTGCGTCGAGGACCGAGTCGCTGATCGCGTCGCAGATCTTGTCGGGATGCCCCTCGGTCACCGATTCACTGGTGAACAGTCGACCCTTTTCGCTCACACCCTCATCCTTCCAAGTCAACGTGGAATTGTTAGTTAGACAAATTATATCTTTAGGCCGGCCGCCGCTCTCGGCCAGCCCTGGATGTTACGGGTGCTAGGTGGCGGAGCCACCGCCCCCGTGCAGGAACGAGACGATCGCATCCACGATACGACTGGCCATCAACGTCTTCGAGCCGTGCTGCAGCGCCGACTCGGTGCCGTCGGATGCCAGCAACCAGCCGTCGTTGTTGTCCACCTCGAAGGCCTTGCCCTCACCAACGGCGTTGACCACCAACAGATCGCAGCCCTTATGACGCAGCTTGGCCCGAGCGTGGAACAGCACGTCACCGTTGGCGTCGCCGGTCTCGGCGGCGAAGCCGACAATGGCCCGCATGTTGGGTAGCTGCCCGGCGGCCCTGGCCTGCACCGCCGCGGCCAGCACGTCGTCGTTGCGGATCAATTCGATGGTGGGTGGTGCAGTGTCTTCTGTGGCACCCTTTTTAATCTTGGCGGTTGAGACATGTACGGGCCGAAAATCTGCCACCGCGGCTGCCATCGCCAATACGTGGGCATCGGGTGCCTGCTTGGACACTGCGTCAGCAAGTTGTTGGGCCGAGCTGATCCGCACCACCTCGACACCGGCCGGGTCGATGAGCCCGGCGTTATGCCCGGCGATCAGCGTGACTTCGGCGCCGCGCTGAGCGGCGACCCGCGCCAGCGCGTAGCCCTGCTTGCCCGAGCTGCGGTTGCCAATGAAACGGACCGGGTCGATCGGCTCGCGGGTGCCACCCGCGGTCACCAGTAACTTGACCCCGGCCAGGTCGTACGGCATCGCGTCGTGCCGTTCCAGCAGCAGCTGGGCGAACGTGGTGATCTCCTCGGCTTCGGGTAGCCGGCCGGCGCCGCTGTCCGCACCGGTCAGCCGACCGGATGCCGGTTCCAGCACCACACCGCCACGACTCCGCAGCGTGTCCACGTTTTCGACGGTGGCCGGGTGCTGCCACATCTCGGTGTGCATCGCCGGTGCGAATAACACCGGACATCGAGCCGTGAGCAGCGTCGCGGTCAACAGGTCGTCGGCACGGCCGTGTGCAGCACGAGCCAGTAGGTCGGCGGTCGCAGGTGCCACCACGACCAAGTCAGCGCCCTGGCCGATGGCAACGTGCGGAACCTGCGGGACGTCCTCGAAGACACCGGTGTGCACCGGCTCCCCCGACAGCGCCTCAAAGGTGGCAGCGCCGACGAAGCGCAGGGCGGATTCGGTGGGGATGACGCGGACCTGGTGGCCTGCCTCGGTCAGTTGGCGAACGACGGTGCAGGCCTTGTATGCGGCGATACCCCCGGAGACGCCGACGATGATCCGCTTGCGGTCCGTCCGCTTGTCACCCGAGAGGCTCATCACAAGCCCGCCTCGATCCCGCTACTCGCCTTCGGTGTGCTCGAGCAGGTCGGCGTGGATCTCACGCATGGCGATCGACAGCGGCTTCTCTTGAAGCCCCGGCTCGACCAGCGGGCCGACGTATTCGAGGATGCCCTCACCGAGCTGGTTGTAGTAGTCGTTGATCTGCCGAGCCCGCTTCGCCGCGTAGATCACCAGGGCGTACTTGCTGGAAACGCGCTCGAGCAGCTCGTCGATGGGCGGATTGGTGATGCCCAACGGCGTGTCATACGCACCGATCCCGCCCGATGACGGATCGAACTGATCGGGGACGGCGGCTAATGACGCGTCGGTCTGCGAGGTACTCACTTAAGGCTTCTCCTTGGTGGCGTTGAACCTAGAAAGCATTGTGCGACTAAATGGTGAATCGAGTCTGATGGCGGATCACGCCGTACCCGGCGCTGTTGCCACCAGCAAGGATACCAATGCTGCGCACGCTGTCTCCAATTGACTGTTCACCACGACCTCGTCGAAGTCCTTCTGAGCCGCGAGTTCGGTACGGGCGGTGGCGAGCCGACGTTCGATCACCTCGGGCGTCTCAGTCCCCCGGCCGATCAGCCGGGCCTCCAAGGCCTCCCAGCTCGGCGGGGCCAGAAACACGCTGATCGCTTCCGGCATCGCCCGCTTGACCGCGCGGGCACCGGCCAGATCAACCTCGATCAGCACCGGGTGCCCGGCGGCGGTGGCCTCGCGGACCGGCCGAGCCAAGGTGCCCGACCGGTGCAATCCGCTGTGGATCTCGGCCCATTCCAGCAGGTCGCCTTCGTCGATCAGCTGCTGGAAGCGAGCCGGGGTCACGAAGTGATAGTCAACGCCGTCGACTTCACCCGGGCGCGGCGCTCGAGTGGTCGCCGACACGCTGAAAACCAGATCGGGAATCCGCTCCCGCAGGCAGCCGACCAGCGTCGACTTCCCTACCGCGGATGGACCGGACAGCACCACCACGCGTCCTGCGGCCTTAGCCCCAAGACGTTCGGCGCAGCCACCATCCGGTCCCCCGTCGGCGCTCACCGACTCTCCTAGAGGGCGATTAGGAGAAGTCGAATTTTTCCAGCAGAGCCTTGCGCTGCCGGTCGCCGAGCCCACGCAGGCGGCGAGTCGGGGCGATTTCGAGCTCGGTCATGATTTCCTGTGCCTTGACCTTGCCAACCTTCGGCAATGCCTCCAACAGCGCAGAAACCTTCATCTTGCCCAAGACCTCGTTGGTCTCGGCATCCTTCAGCACCTGCTTCAGATTGGTGCCGCCGCGCTTCAGCCGATCTTTGAGCTCGGCTCGCGCTCGGCGTGCGGCGGCAGCCTTCTCCAAGGCGGCTGCGCGCTGCTCGTCGGTCAACTGGGGAAGAGCCACAATTCCTCCGTCTCGATCACTATCGACAGCTTCGATCTTTGTTTGTCTCAGCTGGTAGTTCCAGCCAGCGGAGACGACCGTACCCACGCTGCCAGACGAAATCTAACCCGCCCCCCTGGTTGAAGCCACAAAGGCCCAGCGTGTAGCAGCGAGATGGAGTATCTCAAGCCGCGGTCGGCGGAGGTTGTCCAGCTGTGCCGGACGGATCGGCTCGAGCCGGAGAAAATGGCATCTACCAGCGGTTTTGATGAGCTGCCCAGGCCTGCGAGTCGCCTCGCGCACAGGCCCCGGCACCGCCTGAAAAGCAGAAACTGCGCCGATTGCGCACGTCACGGCGTGTCGCGCGTGTCGGGGGGAATCCGCGGCGCTGCCCGACGCATGCGTTCGACAGGTTTTTTCGTCAACTACGCCGCGTAGTAGGCCGTCGAACGCCGCCATCAGTTGCGTTCACACCAACGTCACCTCGGCTGTCCGGATAGGCGTTAACCGGCGAGGTAGGCGACTGCGTCACGCATCCGCTCAGCGGCCGCTCGCAGCGCCGCAATGTCGGGACCGGCCCGCAACACCTCGCGCGACACCGCGGGCAGGAGCTGGCCGGGCGCGGCCCCACCCAGGCCGCGCAGCGCATCGACGTGCCCGCCTTGGACGCCGATACCGGGCACCAGCACCGGTCCACCGAGACCGCTGACGTCGGGCGCCTCGGTGACCGTCGCCCCGACGACGACACCGACCGAGCCGGACCCGGGGCCCTGCGCGCGGTTGACCGCTGCGGCCTGGTCGACGATCGACTGGGCCACCGGGCGGCCGTCAAACTCGGCTCGCTGCACCGTCGCACCCTCCGGGTTCGACGTTGCCGCCAGCACGAATACCCCTCGACCGTGCGCCGCAGCACTCTCCAGCAGGGGCTGTAACGAGCCGAAACCCAAATAGGGCGAGGCTGTTACGGCGTCGGCGGCCAGCGGCGAGTCGCCGGTCCAGGCAGCCGCGTAGGCCGCCATCGTCGATCCGATATCGCCTCGTTTGGCATCGGCCAGCACCAGCACGCCGGCTCCGCGCAGCGCGGCGATGGTGTGCTCCAACACCGCGTATCCCGCGGCGCCATAGGCCTCGAAAAACGCGACCTGAGGCTTGACGACAGCGAAATCGCGGTAGGCGCCGACACAGGTGTCGCAGAATGCCGCCAGGCCGTCGGGGTTGATCGGCAGGTCCCATGCCCGCAGCAGTTCGGGATGCGGGTCGATGCCCAGACATAGCGGCCCTCGACGCGATACCGCCTCGGCGAGCCGGGCGCCGAACCCGGGCATTGTCAGTGGCCGCCGTTCAGCGTGCTGTGCAGTTCCTGCAGCGAGCGCACCCCAATGACGCCGCGGATTCCGGCCTCGATGCCCTGGATGGCCGCCGAAGCGCCCTGCACCGTCGTTACGCAGGGTATGTTCATTTCCACTGCCGCCGAGCGGATTTCGTAGCCGTCAATGCGTGGTCCTGAGTTGCCATAGGGGGTGTTGATCACCATGTCGACCTCGCCGGCGCGTATTGCATCGACGGCAGATGCCGCAGGCCGGCCCGGCTGCGCCGGCTCGAAATGCTTGCGAACCTCAACGCATGGAATCCCGTTGCGCCGCAGCATTTCCGCAGTACCCGCGGTGGCCAGCACCCGAAAGCCTAAGTCGGCCAGCCGTTTGACCGGGAAGACCAGTGACCGCTTGTCCCGGTTGGCGACCGACACGAATATGGTGCCTTCGGCCGGCAGCGACCCGTAAGCGGCGGTCTGGCTCTTCGCGAAGGCGCTGCCGAAGTCGCGGTCGATTCCCATCACCTCGCCGGTTGATTTCATCTCCGGGCCCAGCAGTGAATCGATGGCGGCCCCGTCCGCCCGGCGGAAGCGGTGGAATGGCAAAACGGCCTCCTTGACCGCGATCGGCGCGTTCTGGGCGGCGTTGGCGCCGTCGCCCGAGGCCACCAGCATTCCCTCGCCACGCAGCTGAGAGATTGTGGCGCCCAACATGATACGGGCACAAGCCTTGGCCAGCGGTATCGCCGTGGCTTTGGAGACGAACGGCACGGTGCGGCTCGCGCGCGGGTTGGCCTCCAGCACATAGAGCACGTCGTCCTTCAGCGCGTACTGCACGTTGAGCAGGCCCACCACTCCGATGCCGTGCGCGATCGACTCCGTTGCGCGGCGCACCTTTTCGATGTCGCTGCGGCCCAAGGTTACCGGGGGTAGCGCACACGCCGAGTCGCCGGAGTGGATGCCGGCCTCCTCGATGTGCTCCATGATCCCGCCGATGTAGACCTCGTCACCGTCGCAGAGCGCGTCGACGTCGATCTCGATCGCGTCCTCCAAAAAGCGGTCGACCAGCACCGGGTGTTCGGGTGAAAGTTCGGTGGCGCGGGCGATGTAGCCCTGCAGAGTGTCATCGTCGTAGACGATTTCCATGCCCCGACCGCCCAACACGTACGACGGCCGGACCAGCACCGGATAACCGATCTCGGCGGCGATCCGACGGGCCTGCGCAAACGTCGTCGCCATGCCGTATCGCGGGGCCGGCAGTCCGGCAGCCGAAAGCAGGTCGCCGAACGCACCGCGGTCCTCGGCCAGATCGATGGCCTCCGGCGGCGTGCCAACGATCGGGACTCCCGCGTCGGCGAGCCGCTGCGCCAGCCCGAGCGGCGTCTGGCCGCCGAGTTGCACGATCACTCCCACGACCCCGGTACCCTCCGGCCCACCGGCAGCCGAAAGCTGTTCGGCGTAAAACACCTCCAGCACGTCCTCGAAAGTCAACGGCTCGAAATACAGCCGGTCGGCGGTGTCGTAATCGGTGGACACCGTTTCCGGGTTGCAGTTGACCATCACGGTCTCAAAGCCAGCCTGCGACAACGTCGTTGCGGCATGCACGCAGCTGTAGTCGAATTCGATGCCCTGGCCGATCCGGTTGGGCCCCGAGCCGAGGATCAGCACCTTGGGCCGCTTGGTCTGCGGCGCCACCTCAGTCTCGGCGGACGGGTCGAGCTCGTAGCTGCTGTAGTGATACGGCGTCTTGGCCTCGAACTCTGCGGCGCAGGTGTCCACCGTCTTGTACACCGGGTGGATGCCGAGCCGCCCCCGCAACGACCGCACACCGTTCTCGCCGGCCAATTCCGGTCGCAGCGCCGCGATCTGACGGTCCGACAAGCCGGCGTGCTTACCCCGGCGCAGCAGATCAGCGTCAAGCACCGCGGCGTCGACCATCTCACGGCGTAACTCCACGAGCTCGGCGATCTGCGCGACGAACCACGGGTCGACGCCGGAGGCCTCGGCAACCTGCTCCACCGAAGCGCCCAGTCGCACCGCCAGTTCAATGTCGTAGAGCCGCCCCTCGGTCGGGGTACGCAGCTGCGCCAGCACCGTGCCAACGTCAATTGCGGGGTCCGGCGCTGTCCAGAACCCGGCCCGACTGGTCTCCAGCGACCTCATCACCTTGCCGAGCGCTTCGACGAAGTTGCGGCCCAACGACATTGCCTCGCCGACGGATTTCATCGTGGTGGTCAGCGTGGGGTCGGCGCCGGGAAATTTTTCGAACGCGAATCGCGGCGCCTTGACCACCACGTAGTCCAGGGTGGGCTCGAAGCAAGCCGGGGTTTCCTTGGTGATGTCGTTGAGGATCTCGTCGAGGGTGTAGCCGACGGCCAGTTTGGCGGCGATCTTGGCGATCGGGAAGCCGGTGGCCTTGGAGGCCAAGGCACTTGACCGCGACACCCGCGGGTTCATCTCGATGACAATCAGCCGGCCATCACTCGGGTCGACGGCGAACTGGATGTTGCAGCCGCCGGTGTCGACGCCGACCTCGCGCAGAATCGCGATGCCCAGGTCCCGCATCCGCTGGTATTCCCGATCGGTCAGCGTCATCGCCGGCGCCACGGTCACCGAGTCGCCGGTGTGAACGCCCATCGGGTCGACATTTTCTATCGAGCACACCACGACGACGTTGTCTTTACCGTCGCGCATCAGCTCGAGCTCGAATTCCTTCCAGCCGTAGATCGATTCCTCGATCAGCACGTTGGCGCTCGGCGAGGCGGCCAAACCTGCGCCGGCCATCCGGTCGACCTCCTCGGCGCTATGCGCCAGGCCCGAGCCCAGACCGCCCATCGTGAACGACGGCCGAACCACCACCGGAAGCCCGAGTTCGGCGACCGTCTCGCGAACCTCGTCAAAAGTGAAACACACACGGCTGCGTGCTGATTCACCGCCGACCTTTGCGACGATGTCTTTGAACCGCTGCCGGTCCTCACCGCGCTGGATGGCGTCGAAGTCGGCACCGATCAGCTCGACACCGTAGCGCTCCAGCACCCCGCTCTCGTAGAGCGCGACCGCGGTGTTGAGCGCGGTCTGCCCACCCAGGGTGGCCAGTAGCGCATCGATCTTGTTACCCCGCTCGGCTTGCTGTGCGATCACCCGTTCGACGAAACCGGGGGTAATCGGCTCGACGTAGGTGTGGTCGGCGTATTCGGGGTCGGTCATGATCGTGGCCGGGTTGGAGTTGATTAGGCTGACCTCAAGGCCTTCGGCCCGCAGCACCCGGCAGGCCTGGGTGCCCGAGTAGTCGAATTCGCAGGCCTGCCCAATCACGATCGGGCCGGAGCCGATCACCAGGACATGTCGCAGGTCGGTGCGCCGTGGCACTAGCGGGCCTCCCCTGCCATCAGGTCGACAAACTGGTCGAACAAGCATTCCGCGTCGTGCGGCCCGGCCGCGGCCTCTGGGTGATATTGCACCGAAAACGCTTTCCCATCAGCAAGTTTGACGCCCTCGACGACGCCGTCGTTGGCGCAGGTGTGGCTGACCACCGCCGTGCCGAACGGCGTGTCGAAGGACTGGCCGGCCTCTCCCTCCAAGGCGAAGCCGTGATTTTGCGCGGTCACCGCGACCCGCCCCGTGGCGTGATCCATCACTGGAATGTTGATACCGCGGTGACCGAACACCATCTTGTAGGTGGACAGGCCCAGCGCGCGGCCCAGGATCTGGTTGCCGAAACAAATGCCGAACAACGGGATTCCGGCGCCCAGCACCTCGCGGGTCACCTCGACGATGTGGTCGGCGGTGGCCGGGTCCCCGGGCCCGTTGGACAGGAACACGCCGTCCGGTCTCATCTCGGCGATCTGCTCGAAGGTCACCGACGACGGCAGCACGAGGCTGCGGACTCCGCGCCGGGCGAGGTTGCGCGGGGTGTTGGTCTTGATCCCGAGATCGATTGCGGCCACGGTGAACCGTTGCGGCCCTTCGGCTTCGACGATGTATTCGGCCGCGGTGCTGACCTCGCCGGCCAGGTCGGCGCCCAGCATCGGCTGCTGGCCGCGCACCCGGGCCACCAGCTCGTCCGGGTCAGCCAGCGCAGCACCGGAGAACACACCCGCCTTCATCGAGCCGCGGCTGCGCAGGTGGCGGACTACCGCGCGGGTGTCGATGCCGGCGATCCCGACAACGTGCTGGCGGACCAGTTCGTCCTGCAGCGTTCCGGTGGCCCGCCAGTTCGAGGCGCGTGGCGACGGATCGCGCACCGCGTAGCCGGCGACCCAGATCTTGTCGCCGCGGCTTTCGGCGTCCTCGCCGTTCCACCCGGTATTGCCGATCTGCGGGGCGGTGGCCACCACGATCTGGCGGTGATAGCTGGGGTCGGTCAAGGTCTCCTGATAGCCGGACATGCCGGTGGAAAAGACCGCTTCGCCAAGCGTTTCGCCGACCGCACCGAACGGCGTTCCGGTGAACGTCCGGCCGTCTTCAAGGACCAGCACCGCTTTGCCGTTGTGGTCTGCCGCGGCGCTCATCGGCTGTTCTCCGGCAGCCAGCGGGCGTACTCGCCGCGGTCGTTGCCGCGGAACCCGAGGTCGATCTCGGTGCCCGACGGCAGCCGCCAACGGATGGCCAGGATGCCGTTGTTAGTGATGGCTTTGCCGACGATGCCGCGCTCGGTGCGGATGGCCGTGATCGACTCCTGCGGAATCCAGATCGGGCTGGCACCGCTGCGCTGCACCATGATTCCCTCGGGATAGCGGGTCAGCACCGCCTTGCTGCGGTAGCCCAGATCGCCGACCGCGACCCGCTCGTTCCAGCTGGGCGCAAGCGTGCAGCCGACATAGACGCCGCGGGTGGCCGCGACGATCGGCGACCCGACGGTTTCCGGCACCGGCGGCAGTATGCCGATCATTTCGCCCTGCCGCCGGGCGCGCTCGCGCCAGCCGCGCATCATCAGCTGGATGATGAACGCGATCAGCACCGCCAGCAGTGCGGCCATGATCAGCGATGCGACCAGTGTTCCGGAATTCATGCGGGACTCTTCCCGTCGCGCGCGGTGATCTTGCCGCGCAGCAGGGTGGCGGTCACGGTCGCGGGCAGGGTCATCTCTTCGTAGGGAGTGTTGGCCGAGCGGCTGGCCAACTCGGGGCCGGCGACCGTCCAGGTGGCATCGGGGTCCACCACGGTCAGGTTGGCCGGTTCACCGATCTCCAGGGGCCGCCCGTGGTCGGGCAGCCCGGCGATCCGTGCCGGGTTCTCGCTCATCACCCGCGCGACGTCACGCCAGGTCAGCAGACCGGGGATGACCAAGGCCTGCGCCACCGCTGAGAGCGCGGTCTGCAACCCCAGCATGCCGGGCAGCGCCGCCGCGAACTCGACGCATTTCTCGTGTTCGGCGTGCGGGGCGTGATCGGTGGCCACACAGTCGATTACCCCGTCGGCCAGCGCTTGGCGCAACGCCTGCGCGTCGGCGGTTTCCCGTAGCGGCGGATTCACCCGGTTCACCCCGTCGTAGCTGGCCAGCCGGCTGTCGTCAAGCAGCAGGTGATGTGGGGTAACCTCAGCGGTGATCGAAATGCCTTGCGATTTGGCCCATTTCAGAATCTCAACGGTGCCCGCGGTGGACGCGTGGCAGATGTGCACCCGGGCGCCGGCGTCGCGGGCCAGTAAGGCGTCGCGGGCGACAATCGACTCTTCGGCGGCCCGCGGCCAACCCGACAGCCCCAGCCTGGCGGCGTTGGGCCCTTCGTGCGCGACCGCCCCGACGGTCAGCCTGGGCTCTTCGGCGTGCTGGGCGATCAGGACACCCAAGCCGGTGGCGTATTCAAGCGCGCGGCGCATCACCAGCGGGTCGTACACGCACTTGCCGTCGTCGGAAAACATCCGCACCTGTGCGGCACCGGCGGCCATCATGCCCATTTCGGTGAGCTCGCTTCCGGCCAGCCCCACGGTGACCGCGCCGACCGGATGCACGTCGACCAGACCGACCTGCTGGCCGCGGTGCCAAACGTGATCGGTCACCACCGGGCTATCAGCGACCGGATTGGTGTTTGCCATCGCAAACACCGCCGTATAGCCACCGAGAGCCGCAGCGGCCGAACCGGTTTCAATGTCCTCGGCATATTCGCGGCCGGGCTCGCGCAGATGGGTGTGCAGATCGACGAAGCCGGGCAGCAGGATCTGTCCGGTCGCATCGATGACATCTGCGTCATCCGGAATGGCGAGCCCGGTGCCGATATCGGCGATCTGGCCGTCGTCGACCAGCACGTCGACCCGGTCGCCCTCACCGTACGGGCGGACCCCGCGCAGCAGCACGCTCATGCCGCGCCCTCTTTTCCGGCGAGCCCTTTGTCGGCCGGCTCTGTCCCTACCAGCAGATGGAACAGCACCGCCATCCGCACGTGAACACCGTTGGAAACCTGTTGCAGCACAGCCGATTGTGTCGAGTCAGCCACTGAGGAAGAAATCTCCATGCCGCGTAGCATCGGACCGGGATGCAGTACCACCGCGTGACCGGGAAGCATCGCCTGGCGCCGCTCGGATAGCCCGTAGCGCACCGAATACTCACGCGCGGACGGAAAGAAGCCACCGTTCATTCGCTCGGCCTGTACCCGCAACATCAGCATCGCATCGGCGGCGGGCAGCTCGGCGTCGAGATCGTAGGAAACGGTGACCGGCCAGTCGGAGACCCCGACCGGCAGCAGGGTCGGCGGCGCTACTAGCACCACCTCGGCACCCAGGGTGGCCAGCAGCATGACGTTGGAACGGGCGACGCGGCTGTGCAGGATGTCGCCGACGATGACCACGCGCCGGCCGTCGATGTCACCGAGCCGCTGGCGGATGGTCAGCGCGTCCAGCAACGCCTGAGTCGGGTGCTCGTGGGTGCCGTCGCCGGCGTTGATCACCGACGGGCCGCCGTCAGCAGCGGCCGTCCAGTCGGCAAGCCGGTGCGCCGCACCCGATGCCGGGTGTCGGATGATCAGCGCGTCGGCGCCGGCCGCCCGCAACGTCAGCGCGGTGTCGCGCAGCGATTCGCCTTTGCCCACTGACGATCCGACTGCGCTGACGTTGATCACGTCAGCGCTCATCCACTTGCCGGCGACCTCGAACGACACCCGGGTGCGGGTGGAGTTCTCGTAAAACATCGTGATCACGGTCCGGCCCCGCAGCGTTGGCAGCTTGCGAACTTCGCGGCCCATCAGGGCCTGCGCGAACCGGTCGGCGTCGTCGAGGATGGCGGTGGCGTCGGCGCGGCTGAGGTCACCGGCGGCCAGCAGATGCCTGCTCATGACGCATCCTCCCGGGAGATGACCACGCCGTCACGGCCGTCGTGCTCGGCCAGCAGCACGTGCACGCTTTCGCTGCGCGAGGTCGGCACATTCTTGCCGACGTAGTCGGCTCGCAGCGGCAGCTCGCGGTGGCCGCGGTCGAGTAGCACGGCCAACTGGACGACCCGCGGCCGGCCGATGTCGCGCAGCGCGTCCAGCGCCGAGCGCACTGAGCGTCCGGAGTAGAGCACGTCGTCGACGAGGATCACCAGGGCGTCGTCGATGCCGCCGGCCGGAATCGAGGTGGCCTCCAGCGGCCGGGGCGGCTTTTGCATCAGGTCGTCGCGGTACAAGGTGATGTCCAACCCACCGTGGCCGACCTCGAGACCGCTGTATTCGCCGATGTTGGTGGCCAGCCGCTTGGCCAGGATCACGCCGCGGGTCGGGATGCCCAGCAGCACGACGCTCGGTGCCTCGGCACTGTCCAGCGCGGTCTTTTCGATGATCTGATGCGCAATACGGGAAATGGTGCGGCCCACGTCGGCCGCCGACATCAATTCGCGGCCGGTGGCGGCGTCACCCGCGGCACCCATGCGAGATCTTGACCTCCTTCTCCGCCTCTCTGGACGGATCGTTAAAGGATGTCGACTGCCGCGCAGCGTAGCACCTCGCGCAACCGCGGCGGAAATGACAGGCTCGACGTCCCTTCAGAATCCGCTGGCATGACGTGCGCCACGTTTTTGGCGGAAATGTTCCAATGTCTGTGGCAAAGAGTATTCACAGCTAGTCTCCATCGATGAGCGACAAGTCCAGCGGGCCGGCCCGTCCGCTGATCGGGTTCATCACCCGTGATAACGCGCCGCAGATTAGCCCGGCACCGGTTAGCCGGCCGTGGATGTCAAAGATCTCAGAGACGCGTAAAGGTTGGCCAAATCGGTGTTTGCCGATGCTCATCGCTAACCAGAGCGGCTGGGAGCTGCGCAATCCGTGCGCGTTCACCGCTACGTGGTTCGGTCAGGAAAACGGCGTGGACGTGATGGTCGTGCCCGATAAGCGCGACACCGATCAGCTGCTGCCCGTTGGGCATTTCGGTAGCGGCATCCTGACCTGGAATCTGCCGTTGCTGTTTCGCACTCCGCCGGGCTACAACCTGTTGGTCCGCGGACCGGCAAACTATCCGAAAGACGGCGTATGTCCGTTAGAGGGCATAGTGGAAACCGACTGGGCAAGTGCGGGTTTCAGCATGAGCTGGAAACTCACCCGCAAACTGATACCGCTGCGATTCGAGGTCGACGAGCCGATCTGCATGATCGTCCCGCAGCGCCGAGGCGAGCTGAAAGAGTTCGCCCCTGAGCTCAGGCGCATCGAGTCTGATGAAGATCTGCAGCTCAAGCATGAGTTCTTTCGTCGCTCACGCGACGCGGAAAAGCAAATCGAGCAGGTAGTGAGGGTCACCGCGGGACAGCAAGTGGAGTGGCAAGGCGACTACACGCGAGGCAGACACACCGACGGCGAGGCCGGGACACCGGATCACCAGACTCGCCTTCATCTTCGTTCATTTGTTCAGTCAGGAACTTCGGAAGGCGCAGTAGGACTGCCGGGGTTGGACCTGACCGAGCTCTAAAAAGCCGCAGTAGCAACTCGACTACCCTGGCGGAAATGACCGGCTCGACGTCCTCTTCAGAATCCGCTGGCGGTGTTCGCCTCGATTTCGACGCCCTCTACCGAGGCGAAAGCCCGGGCGAGGGTATCCCCGCGGTCGCGACCCCACCTTGGGATACCAAGGCACCCAAGGAGAACGTCATCGCGTGGCACCAGAGTGGCTGGGTCCACGGTGATGTTCTGGACATCGGGTGCGGGCTTGGCGACAACGCCATCTACCTGGCCCAGCAGGGCTTCAACGTCACCGGGCTGGACATCTCGCCGACCGCGCTGATCACCGCGGAGCGGCGGGCCAAGGACACCGGGGTCAGTGTGAAGTTCGCGGTGACCGACTCCACCAAGCTCGAGGGCTACACCGACGCGTTCGACACCGTCGTCGACAGCGGCATGTTCCACTGCCTCGACGACGACGGCAAACGCAGCTACGCGGCTGCGGCACATCGGGCGACCCGCCCTGGCGC
>DASZKQ010000075.1:0-15164 GCA_035552835.1 Mycobacterium sp.
AGTCCATCTACGCGTTCCGCGGCGCCACGATCCGCAACATCGAGGACTTCGAACGCGACTTTCCGAATGCCAAAACCATTCTGCTGGAACAGAATTACCGGTCCACCCAGAACATCTTGAGCGCGGCTAACGCGGTGATCAGCCGCAACGCGGGTCGCCGGGAGAAGAAACTGTGGACCGATGCCGGCGAAGGCGAGCTGATCGTCGGCTACGTCGCCGACAACGAGCACGACGAGGCAAGATTCGTCGCTGACGAGATCGACGCGCTGGTCGGCGGTGGCGTGCTCACCTACAACGACGTGGCGGTTTTCTACCGCACTAACAATTCGTCCCGGTCGTTGGAAGAGGTGTTCATTCGCGCCGGAATTCCGTACAAAGTCGTTGGGGGCGTGCGGTTT
Organism: Mycobacterium sp.; assembly: GCA_035552835.1. Classification (GTDB taxonomy): domain Bacteria; phylum Actinomycetota; class Actinomycetes; order Mycobacteriales; family Mycobacteriaceae; genus Mycobacterium. Next base: position 399 of record DASZKQ010000075.1, read on the forward strand.
TACGAGCGCAAAGAGATTCGCGACATCGTCGCCTACCTTCGGGTGCTGGACAACCCGGGCGACGCGGTCAGCATGCGACGCATTCTCAACACGCCGCGGCGCGGTATCGGTGATCGGGCCGAGGCGTGCGTGGCGGTGTATGCCGAGAACACCGGATCCAGTTTTGCCGACGCGCTCGATGCCGCCGCCGAAGTTAAGGTGCCGATGCTTAACACTCGGTCTGCCAAGGCGATTACGGGTTTCGTGGAGATGCTCGACGACCTGCGTGGCCGCCTCGACGGCGAGCTCGGGGAGCTGGTCGAGGCGGTGCTGGACCGCACCGGATATCGCGCAGAGTTGGAATCTTCGTCCGACCCGCAGGACCTCGCCCGGCTGGACAACCTCAACGAACTAGTCAGCGTCGCACACGAATTCGCCACCGACCTGGAGAACGCTGAGGCGCTGGACGAGACTGTCGGCACGCCCGACGATGAAGACGTGCCGGACACCGGTGTACTGGCGCAATTCCTGGAGCGGGTGTCGCTGGTCGCCGACGCCGATGAAATCCCCGAGCACAGCGCCGGTGTGGTCACGCTGATGACATTGCACACCGCGAAGGGGCTGGAATTCCCGGTGGTGTTCGTGACCGGTTGGGAAGACGGCATGTTCCCGCACATGCGGGCATTGGGCGACGCAGGCGAGCTTTCTGAGGAACGACGGCTGGCCTATGTCGGGATCACCCGGGCCCGTCAGCGGCTCTACGTCAGCCGGGCCAAAGTGCGGTCGTCATGGGGACAGCCGATGCTCAACCCGGAGTCGCGGTTCGTGCGGGAAATCCCCCAGGAACTCATCGATTGGCGGCGTGTTGACCCCACCCCGTCGTTCAGCGCGCCGGTCAGCGGCGCCGGGCGATTCGGCTCGCCGCGCCCATCGCCGGCCCGTGCCTCGGCGAGCAAGCGCCCGCTGCTGGTGCTCGAACCCGGTGACCGGGTGACCCACGACAAGTACGGACTGGGCCGGGTGGAAGAGGTTTCCGGCGTCGGCGAATCGGCGATGTCGCTGATCGACTTCGGCAGCTCAGGGCGGGTCAAGCTGATGCACAACCACGCCCCTGTCAGCAAGCTTTAGCGCCGGTCAACGCTCAGTCGTCCAGCAGCCAGTCCTTGGTGCGCGGGAGCAGCGCCAGCACCGCACTGGAAACCGGTAGCAAGGGCAGGAGATGCACCATCCAGGCGACGCGTGCGCCGGCGATGAATACGCCGCCGTAGGTCAGTAGCGCGATCACGGCGCCGGCCACGATCAGGTAGCGGCCGAGGGACCGCCGCAGCAGCAGCTGGACCACACCGCAGATCGTCGCCAGCGCGAACACCAGCGCGAGAAACGCCACCGCGACGCAGAACAGGCGATCGGATTTCCACCAGCCCGCGATCAGGTCGGTTGCCACCACCGAGGTCGCCCAACCGCTGACGATGGTCACAGCGGCGGCCGCCACCGCCGTCGCGCTGCTGGGTTCACCGGACAGCGAGCTTGCCGTACCCGGCCGCCGGCTCGGGGCAACGTAGCGGGACGGCGGTGGTTGGCGCGGGATGTGGGTGGTGTGGGCGTCGTCCGCTATCTGCGGCAGCGGTCCAGTCGGCGCTCGGCGGATAATCCGCGTTTGGGGCGCACTCTGCGGGCCCTCAGGAGCCCTGCCGGCGTCCATAGGTCCGCTCGGCGTCTGGGTCGGCGGGGGATCGCGTGGTGCGGGGTAGTTCGGATCAGTCAACGGTCAACCGGCGAAAGTGCCGACGGACAGGCCCCGTTTGGCCAGCCACGGCACCGGGTCGATTCGCTGCGTGCCACCCAGCAGCACCTCGAAATGCAGATGGGGGCCAGTGGAATTGCCACGGTTGCCCATGGTGGCGATCTGGTCGCCCGCCATCACGCGCTCGCCCACGCTGACCATCGTGGTGTTGACGTGACCGTAGAGCGTGACCGTTCCATCCGCGTGGCGCACTTTGACCCACATTCCGTAGCCGGCGGTCGGGCCGGCGTCGATGACAACCCCGTCGGATACCGCCCTGATCGGGGTGCCGATCGAGTTCGCGAGGTCGATACCGGCGTGCAGCACACCCCAGCGGTAGCCGAAACCCGAGGTGAATATGCCCTTGGTCGGCATGACGAACAGTGGCTGCTGCAGGCGGGCCTCGCGCTGGGCGCGCTCCTCGGCGAACGCGACGCCTTTGGCCAGCTCGGCGTTGTGCACCGCGACGTTCGCGGCAGGCTGCACGGTAACCATCTGCATCCCGCGCGCCGAGGTGCTCATGGCGCCGCCATTCATGGTCGCCGCGTCCGCGGCGAGCACCGTCTGGGCCTTGGAGTGATCAGAAGTGTGAGTGGCGGAGTGCGCGGCGGCGGCCGCAGCGCCGGCGGCCATGGCGCCGATCAACACCCGGCCTCGCGCCGGTCCAGTCAGCTGCTTGCGATGCTGCCCGCCGCGCGCGATCGGATCCGAATCGTTTCGACGGCTGCGCAGCTCATACCGGTACGGGTCGATACGGCGTGCAGAGCTTTCTAGGCTCGGCTGCACTTCACTGGGGTCAGCCAGCGTCAGGACGGCGAGATTGTCGGTGTCGTCCAGGTCATCGAGCTCGGGCGCGCGCAGGACCTGCGCTTCCTTGTTGAAGGCGGAATTGTCGCTAAAGTCCAGGTCATCGAGGTTGCCGAACTCGTTGAACGGGATGATGTCGGTGACTTCGTTGCGGTCCAACTCAGACCCGCGGTCGCGCGATTGCCGAGCGCCTCGTGGCGCAGGAGACCGTAAGGGCGTGAGCTGGGTCAACCTGATTTGTCCCTCGGAGCGTAACCAAAGCGTTATCTGGACCCTGCGACGTTAACCGCCGAGCGCAGCGCGTGGCAAGCCGAGCCGGAAATCCGCCCTGGATTGTGATTTGAATCACTTCAGGCGGTGCGGTGAGATCTGCCACATCCACCGATGCCGACGACGGAACCTCCCGGCCGTGTCGATACAGTTCCCGCAAGCGGGCATCGGAAAACCGGGTTCGCTGACCTACAGGCCGACACATAGAAGTGAGCCCATGGATCTTTTCGAATATCAGGCGAAAGAGCTGTTCGCCAAGCACAACGTCCCATCGACACCCGGCCGGGTGACCGACACCCCGGAAGAGGCCAAGGCGATCGCCGAGGAGATCGGTCGGCCCGTCATGGTGAAAGCCCAGGTCAAGGCCGGTGGTCGCGGCAAGGCGGGCGGCGTGAAGTACGCCGCGACTGCCGAGGACGCTTACACCCACGCGAAGAACATCCTCGGCCTGAACATCAAAGGCCACGTCGTCAAGAAGCTGTTGGTCTCCGAGGCCAGCGACATTGCCCAGGAGTACTACATCTCCTTCCTGCTGGACCGGGCCAACCGCACCTATCTGGCCATGTGCTCGGTGGAGGGCGGCGTGGAGATCGAAGAGGTCGCCGCCACCAAGCCCGAGCGCCTGGCCAAGGTGCCGGTGGATGCGGTCAAGGGAGTCGATCTCGCCTTCGCCCGCTCGATCGCCGAGCAGGGCCATCTGCCGGCCGAGGTACTCGACGCCGCAGCGGTCACCATCTCGAAGCTGTGGGAGCTGTTCGTCGCCGAGGACGCCACCCTGGTCGAGGTCAACCCATTAGTGCGGACCCCCGACGACCAGATTTTGGCGCTGGACGCCAAGGTCACCCTGGACGCCAACGCCGACTTCCGTCAGCCCGGCCACGCCGAGTTCGAGGACCGCGACGCCACCGACCCGCTCGAGCTCAAAGCCAAGGAGCACGACCTCAACTACGTCAAGCTCGACGGCCAGGTCGGGATCATCGGCAACGGCGCCGGATTGGTGATGTCGACGCTGGACGTGGTGGCCTACGCCGGCGAGAAACACGGCGGGGTCAAGCCGGCCAACTTCCTCGACATCGGCGGCGGCGCCTCGGCCGAAGTGATGGCGGCCGGGCTCGATGTCGTGCTGGGCGACGAGCAGGTCAAGAGCGTATTCGTCAATGTGTTCGGCGGCATCACCGCCTGTGACGCCGTGGCCACCGGGATCGTGCAGGCGCTGCAGATCCTGGGCCCCGAGGCGAACAAGCCGCTGGTGGTCCGGCTGGACGGCAACAACGTCGACGAAGGCCGGCGGATCCTGGCCGAGGCCAACCACCCGCTGGTGACGCTGGTGCCGACGATGGACGAGGCCGCTGACAAGGCCGCCGAGCTGGCGAGCGCCTGACGTGGCGATCGCAAGCGCTGCGAAGCCGGGCGCAGCGGGTCGCCACTACAGAAAGGACCACACAACATGGCAATCTTTTTGACCAGAGACAACAAGGTCATCGTCCAGGGCATCACCGGTAGCGAGGCCACCGTGCACACCGCCCGAATGCTCAAGGCGGGCACCCAAATTGTCGGCGGTGTGAACGCGCGCAAGGCAGGCACTGAAGTCACGCATGAGGACAAGGGCGGCCGGCTGATAAAGCTGCCGGTGTTCGGCAGCGTCTCCGAAGCGATGGAAAAGACCGGCGCCGACGTGTCGATCATCTTCGTGCCGCCGATGTTCGCCAAGGACGCCATCATCGAGGCCATCGACGCCGAGATTCCGCTGCTGGTGGTCATCACCGAGGGAATCCCGGTGCAGGACAGCGCATATGCCTGGGCCTATAACGTGTCCAAGGGCGGCAAGACCCGCATTATCGGCCCGAACTGTCCGGGCATCATCACGCCGGGTCAGGCGCTGGTCGGCATCACCCCGGCCAATATCACCGGCTCGGGGCCCGTCGGTCTGGTGTCCAAGTCCGGCACGCTGACCTACCAAATGATGTACGAACTGCGCGATTTCGGGTTCTCCACATCGATCGGTATCGGCGGCGACCCGGTGATCGGCACCACCCACATCGACGCGATAGAGGCGTTCGAGAAGGACCGGGAGACCAAGGTCATCGTGATGATTGGTGAGATCGGCGGTGACGCCGAGGAGCGAGCGGCCGACTACATCAAGGCCAACGTATCCAAGCCGGTCGTCGGCTATGTCGCGGGATTCACTGCGCCGGAAGGCAAAACGATGGGCCACGCCGGTGCTATTGTGTCCGGATCGTCGGGCACCGCGGCCGCGAAGAAAGAGGCCCTGGAAGCGGCCGGGGTCAAGGTTGGCAAGACTCCCTCGGAAACCGCTGAGCTCGCCCGGCAGCTCCTGCAAAGCCTGTAGGCGCTCATGACCGTCGACCCGCGCACTCCGGTAGTGGTCGGCGTCGGGCAGGCCGCCGAGCGCATCGACGACGCGTACTACCGGGGCATGTCGGCCGTCGAACTGGCGGCAGCCGGTACTCGCGCAGCGCTCGAGGATTGTGGCGCCGACGCGGCCAAGGTGGCCGCGTCAATCGATACCATCGCCGGCGTAAGGCAATTCGAGATCTCCGGGCCGGCCAAGGCGGTGCTGGGCAAGTCGAACAACTACCCACGGTCGGTGGCCAACCGGCTCGGTGCGGACCCCGCCCGCGCCATCCTGGAAGTCGTTGGCGGCCAAGGCCCGCAGCACCTGATCACCGAACTGGCCGGCCAGATCGCCGCCGGACGGTCGGAGGTCGCATTGGTCTTCGGTTCCGACGCGACATCGACCAACCGCTACTTCGGCGGGTCCGAGAATCGGCCGGACTTCTCCGAAACCGTCGACGGTTCGCTGGAGGACCGCGGTCACGGCCTGGACGGACTTATCAGTCGCTACACGGTGATTCACGGGCTTGTCGACGCACCCACCCAGTACGGCCTGCTGGAGAATGCCCGGCGGGCCGGAACCGGACTCGGGCCCGCAGATTACCTGCGCCGAATGGGCGAGCTGTTTGCTCCCTTCACCAAGGTGGCGGCCGAGAATCCGTTTGCCGCAGCACCGGTCGAACGTAGCGTCGACGAACTGATCACCGTCACCGAGCGCAACCGGATGATTTCTGAGCCCTACCCTCGGCTGCTGGTTGCCCGTGACCAGGTGAACCAGGGCGCGGCGGCACTGCTGATGTCCGTCGAAGCGGCGCGCAAACTTGGTGTGCCCGAGGGAAATTGGGTGTATCTGCACGGGCACGCCGATCTCGAAGAGCAAAGCCTACTGGAGCGGCCGGATCTCGGGCACGCCCCGTCGGCAGTGATGGCGGTGCGCGAAGCGCTGGCGGTTGCCGGTATCGGTATCGACGACATCGCCACCTTCGATCTGTACAGCTGCTTCCCGGTGCCGGTCTTCAACATCTGTGACGGCATGGGCATCGCGCCCGCCGACCCGCGCGGGCTGACGTTGACCGGTGGCCTGCCGTTCTTCGGCGGTGCGGGCAACAACTACGCGATGCACGGTGTCGCCGAGACGATCGCCAAATGTCGAAGCGCGCCAGGGCAATTCGGTCTCGTCGGCGCCAATGGCGGTATCTTGAGCAAGTATTCGGTCGGGATCTACTCGACCACACCTGCGGAATGGAAACCGAACGGCAGTGCGCAGCTGCAGGAACAGATCGGCCAGTCGCCCACCCAATCGGTGACCGAGCACGCCGACGGGTCGGGCACGGTCGAGACCTACACGGTCCGGCGCGACGGTGGCCGGGCGACCGGGATCATCATCGGCCGGCTCGACGCCGACGACAGCCGGTTTTTGGCGACCACCGAAGACAACGACTTAATCGGGCTGCTGACCGACGGCGAACCACTGCGGCGGCCAGTCGTCGTGCGCTCGTTCGACTATGGGAACCGCTGCGCCCTGGGCTGACTAATCCCAGCCCTTAATGCCCTTGATTGCATCAACCAACCCCTGGGTGTCCGCGACCGTCACGGTCAGCGCCGAGTGATCGCGCGGACCGATCACCCGGTGGATCCGCGGCTCGAAGTGGATGCACACGCCTTCGGAGGCGTTGGTGCCGAAGGTAAGTCCGTCGTCGGCAGCCGATAGCCGGGCGCCGACCGCGGTCCACCATCGGTACGGACCGGTGACGTGCGCATCTTGCACGCGGGACAGCGGCGCATCGACACGCAATGGCCCGTAGCGGGCGATCAGACGGCCGTCGTCGGTCACCGTTATCCCCTGGGTGCCGGGCCATGCCCGAAACGGCAACCACATCGGGGCCAGACGAGGATCGTAGCGATAGGGAAAGTACCGGCCTCGGTCGTTCTGGGCTGTCACGACGCTCCTGAAGATCAATTGCCGATCAATTCCCTGACTCACACCAACGCGGCGAGTTTCCCGGCCAATCGTTCCACATAGGCTGCGACCTCGTCCGCGGGCTTGTCGGGCAAACCGAACAGCACCTCGGTGACGCCCAATTCGGCCCAGCGCGCCAACTTTTCGGGCACCGGCTTGAAATCCAGCGCCACGATCTGCGGCGCTCCAACACGTCCGGCGGCTGCCCAGGTGTCCTGCAGCAACTTCACCGGCTCGTCGATGTCGAAGTCGCGCGGAGTGGTGATCCAGCCGTCGGCGCTGCGTGCGATCCATTTGAAGTTCTTTTCGTTGCCGGCCGCACCCACGAGCACCGGAATATGCGGTTGTAACGGCTTGGGCCATGCCCAGCTGGGCCCGAAGTTGACGAATTCGCCTTGGTAGGAAGCTTCCTCTTGGGTCCACAACGCCCGCAACGCCTCGATGTATTCACGAAGCATGGTGCGGCGTCGCCCGGCCGGCACGCCATGGTCTGCGAGTTCGTCGGTATTCCAGCCGAACCCGACGCCCAGGCTGACTCGCCCACCGGATAGGTGATCGAGGGTCGCGATAGATTTCGCCAGCGTGATCGGATCATGCTCAACCGGCAACGCCACCGCGGTGGACAGCCGCACCCGCGAGGTGACCGCGCAGGCCGCACCGAGGCTGACCCACGGGTCCAGCGTGCGCATGTAGCGGTCGTCCGGCAGCGACTCGTCGCCTGTCGTCGGGTGGGCAGCCGCGCGCTTGACCGGAATATGGGTGTGTTCGGGTACGTAGAACGTCGTGAAGCCGTGATTGTCGGCGAGCGTGGCAGCTGCTGCCGGGGTGATACCGCGATCGCTGGTGAACAGCACAAGCCCGTAGTCCATGCAGAGAATTAGAACGTGTTCCAATCTCGCGGGCAAGGGCGGGGGGCGTCGTGCAGGCGCGCGACCCGGTCGACATCACGTTGACTCCCGCGCCGTCTGCTGGCCAAGGTGCGCTAGCGTGGGTGATCGGCACGCGTCGCAAACGCCCGCGCTAGTCGCCACTGCGTTCATAGAGCGGTCCGGGGTAGCGTCGCGAGAAGGCCGCCTGGGAGTAAGAGCGCCACACGACGGTGGCGCCGCAACAGCACTGGAAGGCACAGGAGAAGCCATGACTTACCCGCCCGGCAGTCCCGGATATCCGCCCGCGCAGTCGCCGGGCAGCTACGGGGCCTCCTCCACACCCTCGTTCACGAAATCCGATGACGGTGCGAGCAGTCTGAAGCTCTACCTGACCATCGGTGTGGTGGCTCTCGGTTTGGCCAGCTATCTGCTGAGTTACGGCCCGATGATCACCCGCATCCTGCCCAACGGCGACGAACTCATTGAAAGCGGCAGCACCTTGCCGATTGACCTGGCGTTGCTGGCGGGGCTGCTGGCCGGCGTGGGTCTGTTGCCGAAGGCCAAGAATTACGCCGCGGTGGTGGCGGCCGTGGCCGCGCTGGGCGGGCTCCTGCTGATCGAGGACACGCTCGGCGCGTCCGGCCGGGGCTGGGCGCTGTGGTTCGCCCTGGGCTGCGGGGTGACCCAGGCCGTCCTTGCTGTCAGCGCGCTCCTGCTGGATGCGGGCGTGATCACCCCACCGGCGCCGCGGCCCAAGTACGACCAGTACGGGCACTACGGTCAGTACGGCGGCTACTACGGTCAGCAGAGTCCCTACCAGCAGTCCGGATACGGCTCGCAATACGGCGGCTACCCGTCGGGGCCGTCGACCGGCGGCTTCAGCGCGGCCGGCCCGCAGTCTGGCCCTATCCCGTCTTCGCACTCCGGACCGCAGCAGGGTTCGCCGCAGGGACAACAGCAGGGATCACCCACCCCGCCAACGGGTTTCCCCAGCTTCAGCCCGCCGTCGTCCGGCTCCGGCGGCCCGGGTCAGCCAAACTCCGCAAACCACGCCGGCTCCGGCCAGGGCCAGCACTCGTATGGCCAGGGTCAGCAGCCGCAGGCGCCGTCCTCGCCGTCGGGCCCGGCACAGTCCTAACCGTGCGCACTCGGGCGCGGCGGGTCATCGGCCAGACGGCCTAGTAGGTAACGTCCTCGAAGCGTGACGCGGGTGCAGGACAGTCCAGCGGCGGGTGCCCGTCAGGCCCGTGACCTATTGCGGGTCGCGTTCGGTCCCGCCCTGGTGGCGTTGGTTGTCATCGCGGCGGTGACGCTGCTGCAGTTGTTGATCGCTAACAGCGACATGACCGGCGCGTTGGGCGCAATCGCCAGCATCTGGCTGGGCGTGCACCAGGTGCCGATCTCGATCGGCGGTCGCGAACTTGGCGCGATGCCGCTGCTGCCGGTGCTGCTGATGGTGTGGGGCACTGCACGTGCCACCGCGCAGGCCACCCCCGCCACGGCTTCGTGGTTCGTCATCCGCTGGATTGTGGCGTCGGCGCTGGGCGGACCGCTGCTGTTCGCCGCAATCTCATTGGCGGTCATCCACGACGCGGCATCGGTGATCACCGAACTCCAAACGCCGAGCGCGTTGCGGGCGTTCGCAAGCGTGCTGGTAGTCCACGGCATCGGTGCGTCGATCGGCATGGGCTCTCGGGTCGGCCGCCGGGCCCTGGGGACGTCGCCGCTGCCAGGCTGGCTGCCCGATTCGCTACGGGCCGCGATGGCCGGCGTGCTGGCGCTGCTCGGGCTGTCCGGCATGGTTACCGCCGCCTCGCTGGTCGTGCACTGGGCGACGATGCAGGACCTGTACGCGATCACCAATTCGATTTTCGGCCAGTTCAGCCTGACCGTCCTGTCGGTGCTATATGTGCCCAACGTCATCGTCGGCACCGCCGCAATGGCGGTGGGATCCAGCGCCCATCTGGGTTTTGCGACGTTCAGTTCGTTCACCGTGTTCGGCGGCGACCTTCCCGCGCTGCCGGTGCTTGCCGCGGCGCCCAACCCGCCGCTGGGGCCGGCCTGGGTTGCGCTGCTCATCATCGGCGCGTCGTCGGGGGTAGCGGTCGGACAGCAGTGCGCGCGCCGGCCGCTGCCGATGTTTGAGGCGATGGCCAAATTACTGACCGCGGCCTCGGTGGCGGCGCTGACCATGGCGCTGCTCGGTTACGCCGGCAGCGGGCAGTTGGGCAACTTCGGCGACGTCGGGATCGACCAGGGCACCTTCGGGGTTGCGGTGTTCATCTGGTTCGCCGTCGTCGGCGCAATCACCGTAGCGATGGCCGGCGGCGTCAGATACCGGCCGAGGAAGCCCAAACCGGCCGAGCCGGTCGCTGAATTCGCCGACGACGATCAGCCGCCAGCCGCCGATCCACCGCTTCCTGAGGCCGAATGTCCGGCTCGCCCCCGCGAGCGGGAGGTGCCTCCACCTCGGGGCAAAGACCGCCCAGCATCGTCGCCGAACGAATCCGATTAGGCTCGCCCTGTGCAGGAACCGTTCCGCGTGCCGCCCAGCGCACCGGCACGATTGGTGGTCCTGGCCTCGGGTACCGGCTCGCTGCTGGCGTCCTTGCTGGATTCCGCCGTCGGCGACTATCCGGCACGGGTGGTCGCGGTCGGCGTGGACCGCGACTGCCGGGCCGTCGAAATCGCCACCGCGGCGTCGTTGCCGACGTTCACAGTGCGGCTAGCCGATCACGTTGACCGCGACGGATGGGACGCTACGCTAACCGAGGCCGTCGCGGCGCATTCACCCGACCTCGTCGTCTCAGCGGGATTCATGAAAATCCTTGGGCCGCAGTTCCTTGCACGGTTTTGCGGCCGCATTCTCAACACCCACCCGACGCTGCTGCCGGCGTTTCGCGGCGCGCACGGGGTGGCCGAGGCTTTGGCCTACGGCGTGAAGGTCACCGGCTGCACGGTGCACTTGGTGGATGCCGGTACCGACAGCGGCCCGATACTGGCCCAGCAACCGATTCCGGTGCTCGACGATGACGACGAAGAAACCCTGCACGAGCGCATCAAGGTCACCGAACGGCGGCTGTTGGTGGATGTGGTGGCCGCGGTGGCGACCGGCGGCGTGACCTGGAACGGACGAAAGGCGACTATCGGATGAGCAGCGAGGACTCGAGACGGCCGATCCGCCGCGCACTGATCAGCGTGTACGACAAGACCGGGCTGGTCGAGCTCGCCCGCGGCCTGCATGCGGCCGGTGTCGACATCGTCTCGACCGGCTCGACCGCGAAAACCATTGCCGATAACGGAATACCGGTAACCCCGGTAGAAGAGGTGACTGGCTTTCCTGAGGTGCTCGACGGCCGGGTCAAGACTTTGCACCCACATGTGCACGCCGGGCTGCTGGCCGACCTGCGCAAACCCGAGCATGCCGCGGCACTCGAGCGACTCGGGATCGCGGCGTTCGAGCTGGTGGTGGTCAACTTGTACCCGTTCAGCGAGACAGTCGACTCCGGCGCGAGGGTCGACGAATGCATCGAGCAGATCGACATCGGCGGGCCATCGATGGTGCGGGCCGGCGCCAAGAATCATCCGAGCGTTGCGGTAGTGGTAGACCCGCTCGGGTATGACGGTGTGCTGGCCGCGGTGCACGGTGGCGGGTTCACACTTGCCGAGCGAAAGAGGTTGGCGTCGTTAGCGTTTCGACACACCGCCGAGTACGACGTCGCGGTCGCCGGATGGATGGGTTCCACGCTGGCGCCCGAGCAGCCAGCAATGGCGTTCCCGGAGTGGTTCGCCGGGACATGGCGCCGCTCGGCACTGCTGCGTTACGGCGAGAACCCGCATCAGCAGGCGGCGCTGTACGCCGATGCCGGCGCATGGCCCGGACTGGCGCAGGCCGAGCAGCTGCACGGAAAAGAGATGTCGTACAACAACTTCACCGACGCCGACGCGGCCTGGCGGGCAGCATTCGACCACGAGCAGACTTGTGTGGCGATCATCAAGCACGCCAACCCATGTGGGATCGCGATCTCGTCAGTCTCGGTCGCCGATGCGCACCGCAAGGCCCATGAATGCGATCCGCTGAGCGCATTCGGCGGAGTGATCGCTGCCAACACCGAGGTCAGCGTCGAGATGGCCGAGCATGTGAGCACGATATTCACCGAGGTAATCGTGGCCCCCGCCTACGCGCCCGGCGCGGTCGACATCCTGGCCGGCAAGAAGAACATCCGGGTGTTAGTGGCTTCTGAGCCGCTCGGTGACGGCACCGAGCGGCGCCAGATCAGCGGCGGGCTGCTGATGCAGGAACGCGACGGTATCGATGCACAGGGGGACAATCCGGCGAACTGGACGCTGGTGGCCGGTCCGGCGGCTGCCCCGGCCACACTGGCTGATCTGGCCTTCGCGTGGCGAACCTGTCGGGCGGTGAAATCCAACGCGATCGTGATCGCCGCCGGGGGCGCGACCATCGGAATCGGTATGGGCCAAGTGAATCGGGTCGACGCGGCACGGCTGGCGGTGGAGCGTGGTGGCGATCGCGTCCGTGGCGCGGTCGCGGCCTCCGATGCGTTCTTCCCTTTCCCGGACGGCCTGGAGACGCTGGCGGCCGGAGGTGTCACGGCGATAGTGCACCCAGGCGGCTCGGTGCGCGACGACGAAGTGACCGCGGCGGCCGCCAAGGTCGGCGTTACGCTCTACCTGACCGGCGCGCGGCACTTCGCGCACTGACCTTGAGCGCCAGAACGCTAAGCGCTGGCCTCGTCGAGGGCGGTCGTCGCGTCGCGGATGAACGCGGCGACCTCATCGACGGCACGGCGGGCATCCGGGTTGACGTCGAAGCTGAGCTGGAACATATGCATGGCCTTGTGCCACACCTGCACCCATACCGGCACGTTGTGCGCCCGCAGCCGCTCGGCCAGCGCGAAGGTGTCGTTGAGCAACATCTCGTGGGTGCCGACCTGTAACAGGAACGGGCCAAGGCCATGCAGGTCCGCCTCCGGCGGCATCAACGGTGGCGGACGGGTGCCGTTGACGGTGGCGAACACGTCGTAGATGAACTTCACCGTCATGAACGGAAACAACGCGTCCCGGTGTTCTTTGAGGGCCCGATACTTCAAGCTCATGTTCGCCGACGTCAGCGGCGAGAGCAGTGCCTGCCCAGCCGGCACCGGCAGCCCGGCGTCGCGGGCGGCGAGCGCGGTGTCGGCGGCCATCAGGCCGCCCGCTGAGTCGCCGGCCAGCACGATGCGGTCCGCGGCAAACCCATGGGACAGCACGTAGCGGTAAGCGTCGAGCCCGTCGAATACGGCTTCTTCGATACTGGCCTGGGGTGCCAGCCGGTAACCGACGTTGAACACCTGCGCCCCGGTCGCCGCGGACAACTTGCTGACGAATCGGCGATGCGAGTTCAGGCCGAGAGTCACCAGCGCCGAGCCGTGGAAGTAGACGATGACCCGCTCGGAACCGCGGGCCGCCGGGGCGAGCACCCACTCGGCCGGGCAGTGCGGCAGCGCGACCGAAGTGACCTCGGTACCAGGCAGCGGCGGAATCAGCCGGAACGGCTCGTCGATCACGTCGAGGCGGGCTCGCTGCATCGCCTCGGGGCTTAACCGGTTGATGATCAAGCCGATGATCGTCAATGTCGCCAACACCGGGCGCACGAAAATCGCCGACAGTAGGGCGAGCAGGCTGGACTGCCACGCGGCAGGCCCGAAGTGCGCCGTCGCGGGACGGTCGCGCCAATCAAGGGAGTCCACGGTACTGAGGGTATCGGGTAGTCGGGCGTCGCTGACTGTGAGCTTCGCGTCGAGGAGTGGCGATAGTTGCGTGCGCCACGATCGACCAAGATCAGATCGGCATAGCATTTCGAATTGGGCGCGTGGACCGCGGCGAGTCCTATCCAATTCGAAAAATATTCGAGAGGAAGAAACGCGCGCGATAACGAAAAGAACAGCGTCGTTCTCAGTCGGAATTGCAGCGTTCGCGCTAATCGGCGTGGGCTGCAACCACGCGACGAACTCCGGCCAAACCACGAGTTCTGCAACATCATCCGCGTCATCCACGTCGTCATCGGCTGCCGCGGAGCCGTCAACGACCACGGCGGCCCCGAGTTCGACGCAGATCGCCGGAGCCAACGGCACGGAATACACAGTCGAGGGGCGCATCCTGGCGAAATGGGAATCCCTTGACGAGAAGGCGCGTAAAGACCTGGGCGCCCCGACCGGCAACGAGCAAAAGAATCCGGACGGTGGTGTTTACCAGCAGTTTGACGGCGGCGTGAGCATTAACAAGACGCAGGCCTATGTGGTGTGGGGCAAGATCCGCGACACGTGGAACGAGCTCGGCGGTTCGCAGGGCAAGCTCGGTTACCCGACCAGCGACGAGGTCGACACGCCTGACGGCGCAAAGAAGTCGACGTTCGAGCACGGCACTATCAGCTGGAAGCCGGGCGACAACGAGGCCGAGATCACATATAGCTAAACCGGTCCTCGCGTGCACCTGGAAAGGTCGGGCAATCCATGCGATTGCCCGGCCTTTCTCGTTCTTTCTGGTTCCGAGGCGCCCCGGAGCGATGCCGTATTTGCGTGGCCGTCGTAGCGTGGTGTGGTGACCGCAGCGAACAACCTGCCCCGTACCGTCGGCGAACTGCGTGCCGCCGGGCACCGGGAACGGGGAGTCAAACAAGAAATCCGGGAAAACCTGCTGACCGCGTTGGCCGAGGACCCAGATGCCCGGGAAATCTGGCCGGG
>DASZKQ010000076.1:0-3754 GCA_035552835.1 Mycobacterium sp.
GGCACCAACCCGACACTGGCGTTGCGGCGAGATCTCGAATTCGTCGAACACCTCGATGCGCTCGGCTTCGACGAGGCGTGGATTGGCGAGCATCACTCGGCAGGCACAGAGCTCATCGCCTCACCGGAGATCTTCATCGCCGCCGCCGCGGAACGGACCAAGTGGATCAAGCTCTGCACGGGTGTCATCTCGCTCGCCTACCACAACCCGCTCTGGGTCGCCGACCGGTTGATGATGCTGGATCACCTCACCCACGGCCGCATCATCGGCGGCGTGGGGCCGGGGTCGCTGCCCAGCGACTCGTCGATGATCGGGCTGACCCCGACCGACACCCGTGAGCTGCTGGAAACCAACCTCGACATCGTCGTTCGGCTGCTAGCGGGCGAGACGGTCAGCGCGAAAACCGCCACGCATCAACTGTTCGACGCCAAGCTGCAACTCTCTCCGTACTCCGACGGCGGTGTCCCGCTGGCGGTGGCCGCGGTCGCCTCGCCGACGGGTGCGCGGTTGGCCGGCAAGCACGGCATCGGCTTGCTGTCCATCGGGGCGACGCTGACTATCGAGGGCTTCAACGCGCTGCAGTATCACTGGGACATCGTGGAAGAGCGCGCGGCAGCATTCGGCACCCAAGTCGATCGCAAGAATTGGAGCCTGGTCGGGCCGTTCCACGTCGCCGAAACCGAAAAGCAAGCCCGCGAGGACGTGAAATTCGGCCTCGAGTCATGGTTCCGGTACTTCCAGAAGGTGGCCGCGTTCCCACAGATGACGATGCCGGGCGAGCAGATCGACGAGATGATCGACGTCATCAACGACAACGGCGCGGGTGTGATCGGCACGCCCGACCGGGCGCGGGAACAGGTGCAGCGGATGTGGGATCAATCCGGCGGGTTCGGCTGCATGCTGCAGATGGGTCACGAGTGGGCCAATCCGGCGGCGACCAAACGGTCAGCCGAATTGTTCGCCGCCGAAGTGATGCCGCATTTCCAGGGTCAGGCGCAGCCGACGCTGGACGCCGCGGCGCGCGCCAGCGAGGCGCGGGAAGGTCTCGCGGAGTCGCAGAACCAGGCCGTCGCGCACATGTCCAAGAAGTATCAGGACGAAATCGGCTCGAAATAACCGACTCTGGGCTTAGAAGGCCGTGACGCCGAACCACTGCGCAAGCACACGACGAAGCTCGTCAACTCCTGGCTTCGGCGCCGACGACGCCCACGCCACATAACCATCCGGACGGACAAGCAACGCAGTCGCCGAGACGTCACCGACCGGGCGTCCCGCGGCGAGGGTCAACCAGTCTGCGATACCGGCCGCGGCGGCCGCGACCACTGCGCCGTCGGTGAGGTCAATGAGCAGCGGCCGCCCGTCGCGGGCGAGCTCAGCTACTCGTCGCGTTCCGTCAGCACTAGCGACAGCGAAATCGGGAACCCAACGCCCGGCCAGCGGATGCGCGTCATCGCCCACCGCATACCGATTGTCGTTGCCGGACACCAGATCACTGAGGCGGTGGACGGTATCGGGATTCGTCAGCAGTTCGGAAAAGAGCTCGCGCAGGGCAGTGACTTCGGTCCCCGGCCTGGTCAGAGCTAACTGGGCGCGGCTGTGCATGATCACCCGCTCGGCAGCGGGCCGGCGTTCGGCCTGGTACGTGTCGAGTAGCGCGGGGTCGGCGCGACCGGCAAGGACGGCAGCCAGCTTCCAGCCGAGGTTCACCGCGTCCTGCAGACCTAGGTTCAGTCCAGGGCCGCCAAGGGGGGAGTGGACGTGCGCGGCGTCGCCGACCAGGATCACCCGGCCTGATTTGTACCGCGATGCGATCCTCGAGTTGATGCCGTAGAAGCGACGCAGATCCGGCGGGGTATCAGGCGACGCCTGCCGTAGCGGTACGTCGGCGCCGAGCACGCGCTTCACGCTGGCCTCGATCTCGGGCAGGCTCACCGGCGGCTCGTCGTCGTAGTCGTCGAGACGCTCCTCGCGCGCCGAACTCTCCAGTTCCAGACTGAGCATCATCGATCGGCCGCCTAGCGCACCACGTGCGAACACGCCGCGCTCGGCGCGATGGAACTGCATCGGCGCGACGCGTCCCCACCCGGGCACGTCGAGCGCCCCGGTGGCCGGATCGACCCAGTCGTCCGGCGGCAGCACCCCGAACGCCATCCGGGCAACCGCGTCATACGAGGACATCCCGGGGAAGTCGATGCCCGCGAGCTTGCGCGTCACGCTGCTGCCCCCATCGGCGCCGACGAGGTACTGCGCGGGTAACTCATAGGCGCCGTCCGGACCATCGACACGGACGGTGACACCGTCTGGGTCCTGCTCGAACCCCACCAGGCGGTGGCCCCAGCGAATATCGGCGTCCATCTCGGCGGCCCGCTCGGCGAGGACTTGCACAAGCCGGGGTTGTTGGACCGGGAGCATAAACACCTGGGAATCCGCCACGCCCGCCAGATCCAACGGAAAGGCCGCGAACATTGCGCGGGGAGACGGCTGGGGTGGGTCCGGCGTCCCGGCCAGGACGCTGTAGAGGCCTCGGTGGTCGAGGATCCGAACCCCTTGGCCCGTGACCCCGTTGGCGCGCGGCTCCGGGTTTGGTCCCGGCAACGGATCCAACACGGTCGGCCGGATTCCGGCCAATGCGAGCTCACCGGCCAGCATCAGCCCATTGGGGCCGGCCCCGGCAATGACAACGTCATTCATTTAGTCCAGCTTACTAGTGCTGGCGCGGGCGCGACAGCGGCCGTTAGACCGACTGCAGGATGGCGGTCGCGACCGCCAGGCCCAGGCCGATCACCGCTGGAGCCGTGTCAGCGACGCTGTCTGATGCGCGCACGTGAAAAACAATCGCGCCCAACACGAGCAGAACAAGCCCGATGGCGGCGGCGACACCGATCGGCGCCCAGACCAAACCCACCAAAACCCCGGCGACGCCGGCCAATTCAAGTAGCCCAATCACGCGCCATTGCACCGGCTTAACGCCGAGATGGTCGCGGACCGCGAGCGATTGCCGCACCCCGAACAGCTTGATCAGGCCGGCAAACGCAAAAAGCGCAGCAAGCAATGCCGTCACGATTACTTCCGCAGTCATCACCACACGGTAATACTTGCCAGTGCCGCACGGCCGTGTCTTTCAGCCCTTAACGCCCAGCGCGGACGCAAAGGCGTGCAGCTCGCGCTCGATGTCGGATCCCGCTGGCTGATAGACGAGTTCGGTGACGCCCAGCGCGCCGAGTCCGGCCACGCGCTCCGATACCTGCTGTGCCGTACCCGTCAATCCTGTTGCGCTGACGAACGGGATGAGTTCGGCGACGTGCGGCTCGTCCCGGGGGTTGGCCTTGACCAGATGTCCCTCGTGGATTGCGAGATGCCGCTCATCCTCGGGGTAGGCCTCGACCGCCTCGCGCCACTCGCGCCCGCCCGGTAGCCCGTCAACCGCGGCGGCGCCCCCGCGCTCGTAGACGGCGTGGTAGAACCCCACTGCACCGGGTCCCGCGGCGTCGACGACCCGAGCAGAGGTCAGCTGCTCGCCCCCATCGAGCACGGTGCCGAAGGACAGCAGCGCCAGCCAGTCGGCCACCTTGACGGCATCGGGTTGGGGGACGCCGGCGGAGAACACGCCGTCGCCGAGTTCCGCCGCCACTGCCAGCCCCTTCGGGCCGTCGGCGCCGATCAAGATCGGGACGTTGACCGGTCGGTTCGCGCCGAAGCCGGGCGGGTGCAGCATGCGGATTTTCGCTCCATCCCATTCGCTGGTTTCGCCGGC